>JAWAXC010000144.1 GCA_038897115.1 Sulfolobales archaeon
AGGGTGAAGGGCTATGTACATACGCTCAACTCCACAGCAATAGCTAGCACGAGAACCATAACAGCGATTCTCGAGAATAACCAGGATCCCGAGGGCATCGTCGAGATCCCCAAGGTTCTCAGAAAATATCTAGAGCCTTTTGCAAAGGCTCCAAAGGACTATATATATCCGAGGAGAAAATCTAGCAATTAATTTTATATAGAGAGCTATGAGATATTCACTCACTACACATCTATCAGGCTTATAATCTGTAGAAAATATCATTAACCCCCTAGTATCCGGTACCCACTCCTCAGTAGGGGCTAAGAGAGGTTGTGGTGAACCATCTATAGAGATAATAACCAGGGATCGGCATCTCTTTAGCCTAATTTTTTATAAGCTAGTGAATCCATTTATCTATTAAGGTGTATAGATAGCCATGCCTTCTCTAAAGGTTTTGATAGCCATTATAGCTGTGATTATCGTTGCTATCGCTTCTACCTTGATAACTATGAATAAGCCCGAGGTATCTGGAGGTGGCGAAGGGCTTACAGGCTCTACAAATGTTACGACGGCACTGGGTAAGGGCTATGACCAGGTTTCTAGCGCTACCCCTAGGCTAAAGCCTGTAGGGCTTGTTAAGGGGTATGGCTATCCCATCGGTGTTAGGGATGGGTGGTTCTACATGCTTCTAGGCAGTATTGATGGTGATGGTGGTAAGATCTCTCTGGTCGGGGTTAGGCTTGGTGGGGGAGATGTTAGAGATTATGGTGTTGTTGTGGATAGATGGAATCCCTATTCCACATATGTTGAGGTTGCTGCTGGACGCCCCATTATAGATGATCGCTATGCGTATTTCATCCAGGATGGTGGAAAAACAGCTAGGACTATAGATCTTGTGTCAGGTAGTATAAGCATTGCTAATGTGAGTGGAACCTATTTATGGATATTAGATGCTGGTGAGGGCATGCTCTACGCACATGATCTGGGATCAACCGAGAAATATGTTGTCCTAGATTTAAATGGCAGAGTTGCCTGGGAGTCTTCCGGAATACATGTTGGAACAATGGTACAGCCTATATATATATCCAGTCCCGAGGGGCTCATGTCCTCCCCCATCGAGGGGGTAATGGTTTATCTATATTATATGTTGAAGCCTATGATAATGAGGATCGGGGTGGAGTGGTATATGCCAGGCCATCTATTCTAATTCTAATTATTCATCTATATAAGGGCGGTGAATACAGTGTTAAGCGGTATATGCTTTCGAGCGAGAAGATACCGATCACTTCTCTGGGGGGATATGGTGTTATATATAATGATACCATATATGTAGCCGCTCTATATGGGTATAGAGGCTATGTGCTCCAGCTCTGCTCCATCTCGCTTGATGATGGTTTAAGATGGTGTGTAGAACCCTCTAAGATAGATAGAGAGATCAAGGAGATTAAGAATATAGCTATGCATGCCTCTGAGAGAGGGATCTTCATAACATATAGATATACATATTCTATGAATAATAGCAATGCTTATCACGAATCAACTAGGATAGGCTTCTATAGCGGTAGAGGAGAGAGAATCTATAACAAGGATCTAAGCTCTCAAAGCCTCCCTGAAATAATCTCGGTTGTAGGGGAGATCAGAGGTAGGCTATATCTTCTCACAAAGAACCCCACTATGCTAACCCCGCTGGTGCCCTCCTCATATGATATATATCTATTAGAGCTAGATCTAGAGAGTGGTGGTATGAGGGGTGAGCTGATGATACGGGGCCTGATAGCTGAGATGCTTAACTTGGGTATAGAGGATGTTAGAGTAGCTATGTCGGAGCGTCTCCAGGTATGGGCCTATGTATATGGTAGTAACATATATATTTTCTATAGGAGTGGTGATTATAACTATATAGCGGTTCTAACATCCCGCTAGGCTCTATGCTGAGCTATATAGAGTTAAACACTTTTCAACACAGACCTTTCCGGGATAATGCTGAGATCTAGGATCTCTGGGTATTCGGCTTATATATTAACCATGATCTAAGGATCATTTACAGCCGAGCCTCGCCCATTAGGGCGGGGAGGAGTCTGGTCTTTGTAATATGTGGGTATCACCAGATCTGTTGTTGCTGGGCTAATATTCTGTAAAGGGCTATATCTCGGGTGGAAAATGGGTTGGCTTGGGATCCTTGGTGGGAGTTGCTATATAGAGTATCTGTGGTTGCCGCTGTTGCAGCATCGCCAGTCGGCGAGATCTTGGTTGCGATACCTGTTGGTGTTGCTCTTGGTCTGGATCCTTTTATTGCTTGGCTAGTCTCGATCCCTTCTAACATGGCTCCCTCCGCAGCGATCCTTTGCTTCCTAGAATGGTTTACCAGGAGGTTTCCTAGGTTCTCCCGCTATTTCGGTGGGAGGGGTTCTA
The DNA here is from genome assembly GCA_038897115.1 of Sulfolobales archaeon. Lineage (NCBI taxonomy): Archaea > Thermoproteati > Thermoproteota > Thermoprotei > Sulfolobales > Sulfolobales archaeon. The sequence continues at coordinate 2,395 of JAWAXC010000144.1, forward strand.
GGTTTATCGCTGGGCTTGGGTTTAGAAGGCTCTCCCTGGTCCTAGTGGTTGCCACTCCCTTCGCCGGTGTCTATGCTGTATCCCTCGCCTCTGGTTTTCTTGGTCTGGGTAGGAGGTTCTCCTTTATATGCCAGCTTCTCGGTGTTTCTCTCTTTGGCTTTGTGGAGGCTCTTCTGATTAGGTTTGGCTTATCCTTGTTCTCTCTATGATGCTCCTATGTCGCTGAATGTTAGTAGCTCTATCTCTTCTGGCTTGCTTGTTATTGAGCCTATCCTTGCTCCTATTAATAGTTTTATCTTCTTCTCCCTCGCTATGTCTATGATTCTCTGGGTTATTATTCCGTCGAATACTACTGCGTATATAGATCCTGGGTCTTTTGTTGTTAGCTTTTCATATAGATCTCTCACCGTTGTTTTCTCGATTGGGTTCCATGATGAGTCGTATAGGATTCCTGTTAGTGTTCCTATCAGTGTTTTTGCTTCTTCCGCTATCTTCTCTGGTATCTCTACAAGTGTTTCTAGCTGTGCTTGTTCTGCTTGTGTTATCTGTGCTCTTCTCTGCTCCTCTGTCTCTGGTTTTATCTCCTCCACCTCTTTCTTCTCCTGTATCTGTTTTAGATATTCTGTTGCTGGGATCATGTTTTTGAGTGCTCTCTCTATCTCCTTCCCTGTTAGCTGTTCCACTTCTTTTCCTTGTGGTGCTCTGGCTATGTAGTCTATCTTTACTGTTTTTAGCAGTGTTTTTAGGATCATGTCTCCTCCTCTGTCTCCGTCTACGAATGCTATTACTGTTTTTCTCTGGGCTAGCTTTGCTATTGTCTCTGGTATTCTTCCCTGTGCTCCTTCTACTGAGATTACGTTTTTATAGCCGTATCTCAGCATGTTTATAACATCTGCCCTCCCCTCTACTAGGATTATTGTGTCGCTTGTCTCTATCTCTGGCCCTGCTGGTAGTTTTTCTGGTCCGTAGAGTATTGGTTCTGGTATTTTTATGCTTGCCTCTATCTCCTCTACTATTTGTTTTAGATCTGGTGTTTTCTCTTTAGCCCATTTATTAAGTATCTCTTTGGCTCTCTCAACTATCTTCTTGATCCTCTCTATCCTCATATCAACTATATCTGTTATCTGTACCCTTGCGTTGTAGGGGCCTACCTTGTCTATGCTCTCTATCATAGCTGCTACCAATGCTGTTTCTACCCTGTCTAGGTTTGATGGTACTAGGATCTCTCCGACTACTTTGTTACCCTGTGTCCTTGTCTCTACATAGATCCTCCCTATTCTACCCCTCTCCTGGAGGATCCTGAGATCCAGCTCCTGGCCGAACAGCCCTTCGGTCTGGCCAAATATAGCTCCTATTATATCGGGTTTATCAACATTACCATCAACCTCTATCCTAGCCTTGATCACATACTTCATTCCATCCACCCATGAGCATCCATATATAGGATGCACAGAAGCTTTTTAGATTAAAGCATTCTAGAGGGGGAAGCCAGCCTTTCTAAGCCTAGATATTATAGCCCTCTGATCCTCGAATAGCGATGATAACCTTCTAAGCTCCTGCAGAGAGATCCTCAGATCCCCAGACTCATAGAGATCAACATACTCGTGGAGCTCCTCATCAACAAACTCAGAACCAGACCTAGCCTTCAAAACAATATGCTGCTCAGGAGAAAGCATCCTAAGAGGATAGCCAGAGAGATCAACAACCCTAGACCCCTCCACAAACTCCCAGGGGATGTAGAAGTCATGCACAGCCTCATAGAGATCCAGGGGAACCTCCTCAGAACCAACCCTAACAACAAGAGACGGAGTACCAAGCCACGTAGAACCAACATCCCAGCCCATCTCATCAGCACGAGAAACAAGATCAGCCTCGACAGCAGAAAGAGAACCCTCAAAAACAAAGAGATC
>JAWAXC010000145.1 GCA_038897115.1 Sulfolobales archaeon
CTCACTCCTATCCCCAATCCTACCGAATACTAGGAAGTAATCAGCATATAGACCCTGGGTGGTCCACATCTTAGTCCCCTTAACAACCCACTCACCACCCTGCCTCTCTATGGTTGTCTCTATATTCGCTGCATCACTCCCACAGCAGGGCTCGCTCAGAGCGAAGGATCCTATGGCGTCTCCAGAGGCGAGCTTTGGAACAACCTCCTCAACAACCCTCTTACCCCCATACTTCGCTATCACATGAGCTACAAGTGTTCCCTGAACCTCTGGTATTAGCGAGGCTGAACCGCTATATCTAGCGAGCTCCTCAAGAACGACCGAGACACCCAGTAGATCGAGACCAGCACCACCAAGATCCTCTGGGATATTAGGGGTTAGAATCCCCATCCTACCCATATCCCTCACAAGCTCCCTCGGATACCAGTTCTCAGCATCTATCTTCCTAGCTAGGGGAGCAACATATCTCGATGCAAACTCCCTAACAGTCCTCCTAAGTATAGATAGATCCTGCGTCGACAAAGGCCCACCGAATAATATGTGCTAGAAAGAAAATATCCCTCCTATGAGGATAAGTATTTCTATGGTTTTTAGATATAACTAAATCCGATCTAAAGGATCTATTTAGATCTCTTCTCTAAGGCTTTCCACCATAGAACTCCAACGATCTTCTGACAGCTTCTCTATGTAATGGGGTTTGCCAAGCAACATCCACCCCGATCCCAAGTTCCATATCTCTTTCTGGAGGCGGCGCATCTATCCATGACCAAGGATCTCTCTTGGGTATTACATCCACTATTAGATTTAGTTCCACCAGCTTATCCATAAGACCTATTCCCTCCCGACTCATCAGCACATCAGGGTCCTCCACAGCTTTTGCAAGCAACTCTCTCTCATACTCAGCTAGCGAGGAGATAAAGCCTTTAACCCTCTTCTCTCTAATCAACCAATCAACCACCCTATCGAAGACCCACCCACTCGTCATAAGATTAGCTAGTACAGCTGGATTCCCACCGGAAAACCTCCAGATCTCTTCAAAACCAGGTTTATCGCCAGGAAGTTGATTATAGAGCTCTCTGAACCCCTCGATAGTCATATTCCACATAGGCAGGCTATTAGCCCATCTATGCCTACCAATCTCCCTTCTAGAGATACCCTCGCTTGTTGCGACTATCGTTACTATTCTCTCATAATCAGCTGGCGGATATTCTATCAATCCCAGTAACCCCTTTACATAGATAGAGGCTCTATCCAACCCAATGGCTTGGAATACATCATCGGCTAGGATAGCCAGCCTTTTCCTCCCAGCTTTGATCATCTCTCTGGCAGCATCTATAACAGCCCATGCAACCCTTCCCCAGGCATCCTCGGTAGCCCCTCTAACTATTTCGAGCAGTCTATTCTTAACATCCTTAACACCAATCTCTGCCTGTAAGATCCTCTCAACAGGGTTTACATAGATCACATCGAAACCCAGCTCCCTTAACAATTCAGCACTCTGTTTAAGCCATGCTGTTTTCCCACAACCCTCAGGCCCATATATAACTTGAACCAGCCTAGTACCTCTTCCAGCCCACTCCTCAACCCTTTTCAAACCTAGCTCCCTATCTACGAAATCAACCTCTATATTGTCTGCAAATCTCAGCTTTATCCTTCTCATCTAGCTGGTATCCTCCTATAGATCTTAGGTGGTTATTATAGCTTTATATCCCTACTAGTTATAGCTGAAAGGACATATATTGATTAGTATGAAGGGAGCTATAGCAGTTGCCAATACATATTACAACTGAAAGCCTCACCCTCCAGGGCGGGGATGTTGTTAATGCCTATACGCTTGATGCTAACACCATCGCTAAATGATGAGGTAGTGATGCGCATGGTAACCAAGTCCGTTTCCCCTCTTAAGCAATAAGATTCTCGTGGTATTTTTAACCCCCACGATATATATATCTTGATATCTATGGCTGAGCATGCTACGTCTATTGGGATAAACGTTATAGCTTCTATTCTCACAGAGTATGCTAAGAGGATCATTGATAAGGCTGTCAGGGGTGAGAAGCTAAGCGACTGGGAAGTGGGCTTCCTACTTATGGAGGCAACGAGGATGACGCTAGAGGTTAGAATGGATGCTATTGAGAAGAGAATGGCTAGCCTAGAAGAGAGTTTAAAAACAAAGATTGAGGCTCTTGAGAAGAACCTATCAGAGAGAATGAACTCGATTGAGAAGAGGATAGACATGCTCGAGAAAAGGGTTGAGGGGTTAGAGGCTGATATGAAGCAGTTGAGAGCAAGCATGGATAGCCTGAGAGATTTGGTAATAAATAGGCTCGTTGAAGCATTAATTAGGAAGCAATAGGCTATATCGAAGAAATACTGAGCTCTCCCCGCCCTAAAGAGGCGAGGCTTTCAGTTGTAACGGTATCTGCAAGAATCAGAAGGGAGGTCTATGAAAAGCTAAAGAGGTATGGTATAGTTATAAGTGATGTTATTAGACGTGCTTTGGAGGGGGAGGTTAGGAGGAGAGAAGAGGAGGAGCTACATAGAGTGTTGAGAAAAGCCCAGGAGATCCTAGCTAGAATACCTCTGGAGGAGCTTGTTGAGGCTATCAGAAGCAGTCGTGAGGAGAGATGAAGAGGCTATTCGATGCTTCGGCGTTGCTAAATGTAATTAGAATACTTAGGGATCATCGCCTCTATATATCAAGGATATATCTCATCAATATATGTTTTCTATAATATATATTGCGGTGGGTTAGGTGGAGCTATATGCTATAATAGGTACTTTCTCTATAGTTGCTCGAGATCCTGGGAGTGGGGATTTCGGTGTTGCGGTGGCTACAGCGGCTCCTGCTGTTGGTGCTCTAGCTCCCCATGCTATTGCTGGTGTTGCCGCTGTTTCAACGCAGTCATTTGTTAATGTTGATCTTGGTAGGAAGGCTGTTAGGATTGCTGAGCTGGGTGTTAGGATTGGTGATGCTATTGAGTCTCTCCTGAAGGTAGATCCTCATAGGGAGTACAGGCAGATCATTGGTGTTGATAACCATGGATCCTATGGATACACGGGATCTAAATGTGTTCCATGGGCCGGCCATATAGTGGAAGACGATGTAGCGGTTGCCGGGAATATGATAGCTGGTGAGGCTGTTCTAGAGGAGATGTTGAAGGCCTATAAAAGCTCCTCCGGAGATCCTTTTCCCCTCAGGCTTTTAAAGGCTCTCAAGGCTGGTGAGGATGCTGGAGGCGATATAAGGGGAAAGAGATCGGCTGCTCTCCTAATAGCTTCGAGGAATCCTAGGTGGGAGCATAATCTGAGGGTTGATGATCATGTGGATCCTGTGAATGAGCTGATCAGGATATATAATGGTGTTATCGAGACCATGGAGGCTTTTAGAAAGAGGTATGGGGAGCTTATGGATATAATAAGGCTCTAGACCAGCTATTAAATAGATCTTTTTACCAGGCATAGGAATCGATATTAATATATCTCTATTGTAACTATATTGGGAGAGCTATATGAAGGATCCACGAGATCTTCTTAAGATGCTCATACCACTAAAATGCGTTAACGACCCAGCCTCAGGAATAAAACCAGGGGCTGGATGTATCAATGGTGTTGAGGATGTTATGAGACAAGGCGGTATGGATCCAAAGGTCATGGAGAGCGAAGGGTTCTACACGTTCTACGAGGTATACGGCTCTGGAGAGCCCGTTGTTCTCTACCTAGCTCACTACGATGTTGTCCCACCAGGCCCGTCGTGGAGCTCGGACCCCTTCACCCCTAGGGAGGCTGGTGGGAGGCTATATGGTAGGGGCTCTGCAGATGATCTCGGGAACGTAGCTGTCTTGATATCGGCATCAGGGAGCATCGCCCGTGTTGTTGAGAAGTACGGGGGCACGGCTATAATTGCTTTCACAGGTGATGAGGAGATCGGTGGCTATAACGGTGCTAGGGTTCTCAGAGAATATCTAAGATCTAGGGGGTTATTCCCAAGCTATATGATCAATGCGGATGGCTCAGGCCTGGTTATAATCAATAGGAGGAGGAATGCCTTTAAAATAACCCTCGAGGCAAGGGCTAGGACAATAGGTGTTAGAGGCTCTATAGAGAGGATTACTAAGAGCCTTGTAAGTAGAAGCTATGACCCCTTCCCCGCCCTGAAGGGCGGGGTTTTGCTGGGGTCTCGGGTGTTACCCCCCTTTGTGGGGGCTACTCCATTATGATGAACGATGTAGGATAGTGGTTTCTT
>JAWAXC010000146.1 GCA_038897115.1 Sulfolobales archaeon
CTAGCTGTTCTCATCACCTCCCCACCCAGCTCATCCCCATCGATCCCAGCTGCTCTCGCAACAATCCATATATTCTCCTCAGCTGTGAGCCCCTCAACGAGGGAGGAGCCCTGATAAGCCATCGATATACCCTGTCTAAGGGCGTCTCGAGGCGATCTGAAGATCTTCATCTCGCCTCTAATGAAAATAGATCCTCTTGAGGGCCTTATAGCCCCGCTGAGTATCTTTAAAAGGGTTGTCTTCCCAGCCCCGTTCTCCCCTAGAAGCACGTGGATCTCTTTCCCATATATCTCTAGATCTACCCCTGAGAGGGCTGTATAGCCCCCATCATAGATCTTCCATATATCCCTAGCCACTATAAGGGGCTCCTCCTCAGACCCTACCCCCATATTTGTTTCAACCCCACCTCCTAGGATCCCAATCCTCTATTATGGGGACAGATATCCTGCCCTCGACTATATCTTGCTTAACCCTCTCAACCTCTGCAACCAATGCTTGGTTCTTCTGTGCAAAGCTCGGGTTCCACACTAGCTTTGCCCATCCCTCCTTGATTCCCCACTTCGCTATCCCCCCAACCCATGTGCCGTTGGACTTCATCTCGGCTAGGTATTTTATGAATGGCCTTAGATCCCATACAATGCTAGCCACAAGGGTGTTGGGTGCTAGTTTGCTATAATCTATTATTGTTCCGAAGAAATAGACCGTTCTACCAGATCTATATGCCTCCTCCGCAGCCTGGTCAGCGCCATAGCTATCACCATATATCACATCTGCTCCCGATGCTATGAGGGCCTTCGCAGCCTCCTTAGCCTTTACGGGGTCGAACCAGTTTTCTATAAATATAGCCCTTATCTTCACATTGGGATTTACTGATCTAGCGCCTGCTGCAAAGGCGTTTATAAGCCTAACAACATCTGGTACCGGGTATGCTGCTACAACCCCTACCAGGTTGCTCTTTGTAAGCTTCCCAGCAGCGACTCCTGCTAGATATGCCGCCTCCTGGATCCAGTAGTCATATACAAGAACATTTCTTGGATACTCAATATTCGTTGGCCCCGATCCCTGGGCGAAGCTAACATTGGGATACTCCCTCGCAACCTTGATGGTTGTTTGGTGATAGCCCCAGCTATGGGGTATTATGATGTCATATCCAGCCTGTATATACTGTCTTATAACCCTTTCAACATCTGCCTCGGATACCCTTTCAACATAGCTATATATGATCCCCAGGTTCTCCCTAGCCCATTCCATTGCTCCATGCATGGCCTGGTTCCACGGCTCGTCGATCGGTGTTACATATATTACAGCGATCTTGATGCTCCTAGCTGTTTGAGTGGTGATCGTAGACCCCTTCTGAGGGCTGGGGGATAGGCCTCCTCCTAGGATGTAGAGGGAGGAGATGGCTGCGATTATCACTAGCACTATAGCTATAGATCCTAAGATCGCGATCCTCACCCCAGCCACCTCAAGCTGTTCCAAATGTGAGGCCTAGCTCCCTAAGCCACATCCTATATGCTATCGAGATCTTATCGGATCTCAGGTGGAGCTCCGCCTGCAGATCTAGGGGTAATAGCTCGGGCCTCTGGGACTCGACGACAGGGATATCCTGGGAGACGATCTTATCCTGAAAGCTCCTTATCTGATCCTCTGGAACTTCGTGGGCATAGTTCATAGCGATTATCATCCACCCAATACTCTCAGTCTGCTCCACAGGTGTTACTGTGTAGAATATAGAGAAGATCTTCCCATCTGATTCCTTTGTGAAATATGCTGTGAGGGGCCTTAGAACCTTATATGTATATACCTCCCACCTACCAACCCCCGTGCCGTCTGGGTTTGGCTGCCACACCCTGATATTCCTAGCCACGATCCCCTCCTCCGTCCTCACAACCTCGTAATCCGGTATCTCGGGCCTGCTGGGATCTCCTAGGAGGCCTGCATGTACGAATGGGAAGTGGGCTACATCTAGGAAGTTCTCTATCGCTCTAGGCCCGCTACTTCTAATCCTATACGGCCCGCAATAGATCTTTCTAAATGAGCTGTCATACCACTCAGCGAAGTACGGGACATCAGCCTTTGGATCTCCGAGGGAGACCCATATATAGCCGTATCTCTCAACAGCCCTATATGTCTTCACCCTAGCCTTTATAGGAGGCCTCTGATCAGGGTGAGCCGGGATCCTAACACATATCCCATTAACATCATACTCCCACCCATGGTATGGGCATACAAGCCTATCACCGCTAACCCATCCTAGAGAGAGCCTTGCACCCCTATGGATACATAGATCCTGCCATGCCATTACAGAGCCACTGCTGGATCTCCAGAGCACTATATCCTCCCCCAAGAGCCTTGCCCTCAAAACTCTCCCAACAGTGAGATCTGATGATCTGGCTACCACATGCCAGTCATTAACCAACACGGGATCCTGGATCAAACTCCCACCACTTCAGATTCATGTTAAAAAGCTTATAAGCATCAGCCATATACAGCGCTCTTATTTAACATAAAAATGTTAAAAGGTTGTTGATTTGTGCATTAATGGATCTATGAGAAGCTGTAGATTAGATCAGCTGGGCAATATGGGGGATATAGTCTTTCATAGATTCTTTAGGAGGGGATGCGATTGAATGGAAATGCCAATGATTCTAGAGTATCTGTTGGGAGAGTTGTTACTAGAGGATCTCTAGATAGCTGTGGAGAGCTTGTGAACGGGGGCTATGAGGTTGTGTTTGATGGCTATAGCTATGAGGATACGCTGGAGCCTCTGATCGATTATATAGGTGGTTTAGCTGATGGCTTAGGCGGTGTGGATAAGATCTATCTGGAAGGGGATGTTATATCGCCCGAGCTTTCTAGGGGTAATAGGTATGTCTCTCTACTATTTTGCGTGAGATCTGCCTATGGCGATTCAACATATATATCTCCCCTCGGTATGGGGGGTCTCGTATTTAGTGTTGATGATAATACTATAAAGAGCGTCTCAGCCATTCTAACGAGATCCTCTATATATCCCTTCCTAGTTGTTAGGCTATTTAAAATTCTATTCGATGGTGCGGGAACCCCCGATCTGCTTAGACGTGTATATAGATCTGCTGGGGATCTTCTCGATGCAACCCTGTCAAGGCTTAAGGTTCCTAAGAGATGCTCGATAGATCCTTCCGAGTATTCAGGCGGTTTTGCTAGATATATAGTTGTATATAGATGCCAGAGATCATATGTATCCTCCGTTATAGAGCCTAGCGTTCTTGCAAGGGTTTTTAGAGAACCTATAGAGGGGTTGATCCTGGATCACCATGTGGCATCGCTATACACGAGTAATAGGGATGCTGCATACTACTATGCAGCGATATTGAACCTCATGGTATATTTAACCATCAAGCATAGGATTGGGAGGCTTGCAAGAGACCAGTTTGGAAGACCCCTGCTAGCGATAAAGAAATCAGGGTTGGAATGGAGAGGTCTAGAGTGGCAGAGGGAGGTAGCAAGGATCTCTGAGGAGATACATAGAAGAAGGGGGGAGCTACTAGAGATCCTAGGGCTAAGAAGCGATCTAGAGATCTTCGAGTTGGTAGACAGATGCGAGGATAACGAGATTATAGAAACACTGAGAAGGGGTAGGGTTTCAAATATATTTAAGCATATAAGCTACTCCATGGAGAAGATCTCAGAGATCGTGGTTAGAAACACGAGCATCGAGAATATCATAGAGGCCATCAAGAGATATACAATTGAAAAGCCATATAGAATATATAAGGGCTAACCACCAAGCTACAGAATTCATTCCCAAGGTTGACTTGGTATAGAAAATCCTAGAGAGCAGAATAAGATCTGGATCTCTAGAGGGGATATTCCTCGTTAATAGATTCTCTTAGATCTCTGGGGATCAAGCTGTTTGATTTAATCAATAGAAGGGCTAGAGCTGCTATAAGCATGGGTATCCCCACAACCGCTATAGTGGCTATCCAGCTTATTATCACAAGATCTATTATCTTTATGCTTGCTCGATAAACATTCGCCTTAAGCATCGAGAGAGATCTTCTTAGTAGAATGAGTATAGCAGCTATACCTATATATAGTGTTGTGAATTGCTCGATATTTAAAAGAGATCTGTTTGAGGAGAAAAGGGCTATTATGGAGAGTATAGATAGAATAGCTATTAATCTCCTGATAGAGAGAAGGTTTAGGATATATAGCGATGATGCTGATATAGCGATGCCTAGAACACC
>JAWAXC010000147.1 GCA_038897115.1 Sulfolobales archaeon
AAAAATTTAAAAACCTCCAAGCAAAATACCATCACAGGAAGCAATAAGAAAAGACTGAAAGTGAACTCTACTACTTCCCCGCCTTGAAGAGATCTTATTATTTCTAGGAGGAGAAGCAATAAGAAAAGACTGAAAGCATAGTCCTCAGACCTCTAGATAAAATAGTTGGGAAGTGGAGCTCGAGAGAAGCAATAAGAAAAGACTGAAAGCTATTGACCCAGTGCAGTACAAGGCTGGAAAATTCGTTAGAAATACCCGAAGCAATAAGAAAAGACTGAAAGAGCTCTGGATCTCTAATTCTAGTACCTAGGTCTTCTTCTGCTGTTACTATCGAAGCAATAAGAAAAGACTGAAAGACAAGTTTACTGTAGAAGGCGGGATCATTATTGAGGTTTATAAAGTAAATGAAGCAATAAGAAAAGACTGAAAGTATATACCCCTTTACAATAAAAAATAATTGGAGAGTGAGAGAAAAATGAAGCAATAAGAAAAGACTGAAAGTTACACTCTTGAGGAGAGGATTCTCTCTACTGTGTTCAGGTTGAGTAAGGAGAAGCAATAAGAAAAGACTGAAAGAGTGAAAATGTTCTCAGGGGAAAACTTTAAATACCCCTTTAGCCATAAGAAGCAATAAGAAAAGACTGAAAGGGAGCGAGAGTTTCAGAAGAAAAGGTCTGAAGAGAAGTAAGATTATTTGAGAAGCAATAAGAAAAGACTGAAAGTACATAGTGTACCTCTACAACACCAGCACCGGTGTCTACACAATCATTCGAAGCAATAAGAAAAGACTGAAAGATCGTCATCTAGATCTATTGGGAAACCTTGGTGAACTTTAAAGTGTTCGAAGCAATAAGAAAAGACTGAAAGTGTATTTCTGCTTGTATTGTTTCACCAGCTCTGAAATGTGGTTGTATGCGAAGCAATAAGAAAAGACTGAAAGGCTTTGCTGGCGGCTCCAGTAGGTGTTTATGCGTATAATAGTAGTTCGGGGAAGCAATAAGAAAAGACTGAAAGAAAGATGTGCTTTTAGTGGATTCATTCTAAAAATAGTAGCAAAGAATAGAGGTTAGATTTTAGCTGGGTTGGACCTGCTTTGTTAAAAACTAGCAGGATGTAATAATGTAGTGTTGAAGAGAAATAGAAAGAGCTTCTAGAGAAGTTCTATGATTATAACATATGCTTTGAATAGTTTCTGCTATTTACACGTAATTAGAGATTACGACCGCATTGACAATGAATCTAAGATAGAGCTCTTCTATTACTACAATAAAGGAATTGAAGTAGTAGGAAGTGTGGAATACACGAGGATAGAATTTATAGTTGAAGAAGAAAGCGGTAGCACAACAGTCATTATATGGCTTCCAAAACAGACTGGAATTACGCCTAGGATAATGATCAACGGGAAAGAAATACCACCATATATGGTAGAACATGCTGTAGCACAGATCGTAGGCTCGTTCATGAGCTTCTTCATCATCCCCCATCAATTCTTGACTGCAATGATACTATGGCCTTACACACCTCCAGAAATAGGTTCACTAACTCACGTATCATCAGCCTCAATATCCTACGGAAACACTACCTTAAACGTTGATAGATATATGTTCACACCTAACCCCAACAATCCAGACTTTGCTAATATAACCAAAGCGGATATATGGGTGCCTCATTATAAGGGCTATACACTATGCGTATACCTCATGATGGAAACTAAGACATCCGAATTAACTTATGAGCTATTAGAAATAACATAAAATGATATATAAAGCTTTTTTCAAAAGATTATTCTCTATAGCTTATTCCAATCTAAGTGTTGTCAGCCCATCTCTCCCGCCACGTTGGTTGTAGAGGCCTGTTTTCTTAGAGACCTCATACTAAGATATGCTATTTTTCTTCATCTGAGTTGAAGCATATCTTCGCTCTCCACTGCTCCTGATATGAATCCTACTACCATATCTTGCCTGTGGTTTACTGTGGCTACCAGCCATTCTACGCAGGGGCATAAGCATTCTTCGGATCCAACGCACGGAGCTTACATTCATCAGCACAAACCTTAAAAATATGACACAAAGTAGTTGCAGAATCTGACGTCTCTCCTGCAACTGGAGTAATACCACTGAGATGCAACAATTGTTATTGCTATATCGATGATTTTCACGATGATGATTCTACTAGGTGAATATTTATGGCGGTCACGATCCTGTTAAATTTTTTAATAATTAATATTATTTAATATATAAGTTAGTACGCAGGGGTTTTAAAATGAATAACGTAATACACTGTCTTGATGATTCCATAAACGATGTGATCATCATATTTATGCAGCCAGCTATTCTCAACTTCGTGAAAGAGTCTAGCTACACTAGATCCGTTGACGGTTTTCTCGTGAAATTTGGAACCCTGGTATCTATGTTAGAGGATACGGCATCGATTTTTAAAGTGAATGCCAATGATCTCTTGACAAGAGTTCTCGCATGTGCTGAGATATCAGAGGCTCTTAGACCTCTGGCTAAATATGCTGATGACGTCAAGCGGTTGGTTTCAATAGATCCTAGGCATAAAAAGCTGTATCCATACTTACCCTTAATATATAGCTATCTATCAAGACTCCCTCCAACCAGCATAGAGCTGGATCTCATTAGACCAAGCATGTCCGAGCTGGAGAAGGAAAAAACTACACAAAGCCTCACAAAACCATTCATTGTATCTGAACAAAAACCAGTCAGAGAAAAGGAAGAGAAGACTCTAGAACCTAGTGAACGAGAAATAAAGGTTGAAGTGTCTAGATCCAAGCCAGAGGTTGCTCAGCAAGGGTTTGGATATCTTGCAAAGAAAAGAGGAGTTAGCAGGCTTAAGGTAGCAGCATTTATGTCATTAATTATTCTAGCAATATTAATATCTTATGCCTCCGGTATAGAGCCGGTTAAGGACTGTATAGACACAGCTGGTCGATTCTTAGTAAGCGAGTTGAGCAATGTATGGAGAAAGCCTACTCTCCTGGACATCAAGTTGAATGTACTAAACGAGCTGAATAAGATCCGCGCTGCATACAATCTACCTCCCGTGCAATTATTGAACTTGTCTATAGCGCAGTACCGGGCCGATGACATGGTTAGAAATGCTTATTACGGTCACTGTGATTTGAATAGAGTTCCGACTACCTACTATTATACATTATTGGGAGGGGCTTATGCTATGGAGGAGAACATTGGCTATGTTGGTAAGTGCCTTTTTCCTCCTCTAAGGCCAGCTGACATATATGCTAGCGATGCTATGAATTATGCTTTAGATATCCTGAATGAAATGGTGTATAATGACGCATCAAGCTTCTGGGGTCACAGGGATTCTCTCCTTGATCCCACCAATAATTACGTCGATATAGGGGTGGCTTGGGGTAAGGGGATCTTTATAATTGTTCTGCAGATGAACAAAGTCTGGGTCTTCTGGTCAGATCCCCCCTCGTATATCAACAATATATTTAGAGCATGTGGAAGACTTCTGCTGAACGGCTCCGAGATTACACAGGTGCTTATATATAAGTACGTGGAGAATGGCTTTCTATCATGGCTTACGCTCAACATCCGATCTTTGTGCACAACGGCTAACGCCACCTGCGGAAGCTACTCACTTGGAAATCCAGTGGCTGTTGTCGTTCCATCGCCCAACAAGTACTACCCTGGCATAGAAACCATTGTAGCATCAAAATGGGTTCAGCAGGGAGATAACTTTTGCATTGAATTTACGTGGATGCCAAAAGAGAAAGGGATCTATACAATAGCAATATTCGCTAAGAATACCATCGGCATATCGCATCCTTATGACAAAGATAGATTTAAAGACTATGTCCCGATACTTGAGTACACGGTAAATATCCCTTAGCATGAAGAAGAGCAGATTCCTTATGATCTAATCCAATAGTTATAGTAGAAACACTGAGACTAATATATAGGGTATGTCTATTTCTCATTCAATCTTTTCTCATTGCTTCGCAACGATATATCTGAAGAGATATGAAACAATAAGAAAAGAGTGAAAGATGAGAAAGGGCTGAGGTTTAGGTTGGAGGGAGTTATTTTTTCTCGAGAAGTATTATGTTGCATTTTTCTGAGAGTTTTTCTCTGTTGGCATACTCTATCAATTCTTCTCTCTTCTCTAGGAATAGCAGAGTGTTTCTATCACAGAGATCTTTTAATAGT
>JAWAXC010000148.1 GCA_038897115.1 Sulfolobales archaeon
TGGAGTTTACATTAGGTGAGAAGCTTGCATTATTAACTATTACTGCCAAAGATTGGTCGTTTATGATTAATTTAGCTAAGACAATTACTGGACTTGTATTATTTCTACCTAGGCCAATAAGAGAGAAGATAATTGCTTATGGTATAAAAAAATTTTTAACATAAAAATAATAAACTATTGCTTATATTCCAATTTAGTTATAACCTACTATCATTTCGTAATCTAATATTTATCTCCTATTATCAGCTCCTTATATTAGCATAAACTATCACTATGTAGAGATAAAAAATACGTAATAAAGGATAGTCATCAAGGAAGACCTGATCGTATAATTGCATTATTTAAGAGGTCTTTTTCTAAAATTATTTAAATTAGAAGAAATCGTTTTTATTAGCACGCCTAATCTATTTCTCAGAATAAGATAAATTGTAAGGATAATTACTAGCAAAGGATACACAATTATCGTGTAATATGCTATATTATGTATTGTATAATTAAAATTAATAATAGTAAACGGCGATGATGGCTTTACAAGCAATAAGTATGTTTCATTAGCATATGCTGGGATTATGACTAGATCAGAATAATTTCCACTATAATAATTATTATATATAGGAAAATAATTGTATCTTACAATTAAAGGAATATAGGTATAATTTTGCGTAGGTTCTGTAGATATTTTAATTGTAAATTCATTAGGAGCATTACCATATACTACACTTTTTACATTAATATTATTAATTGTTATAACTGTAATATTCTCATTAACATTTGTAATATTTATATCTTCTCCATTAAGATATTTAAGCAAATAGCTTTCATATGACTTAGGAAATATTATCGCGCTAGAGTAATTAACGAAACTAATAGCTAAAGCTTCTCTAAATAAGGACAACTTATAGGGATTATAAGCTAGTGTATAATAGATATCCTCAGGGACTCCAGATATATTCACTAAGATTATGTATTTTATTGGCGAAACCACTTGCTCATTTGAAAAGTAGTATAAACTCATATCACTATTGTTAAAAAGAATTGGATAATCTTTCAAATATTCTTCGAAGTTTTGAATTTTAGCCTGATTATACAATCCATAATAATAATAAGGAATAATATTTCTCGTTACAACAACGTAATTTATACCTAATATTTTCATTGCGTTTAGTACGGGCTCTATATCTGTTAAATTTAATGCTGGATACAAGTTTATAAACCACTCTAAAGCAGCACCAGGTGAATAGTAAGACGAGTATACATCACCTTTAAGTAGAGTATACCAAAAACCTGCACCTGTATATACAGTATTAGAGAAATTATACGCAACGTAGAGAGGAGATAACGGGAAAACTAAGATACGCGGATTATATATGTTCGAAGAATCAATAATGCTTGATATTTTGTATAAATAGTCAGGAAAATAAGTTTGTATAGATTGCCTAGGTGGATAGCCAATAGAGAAACTTTGATAGGAGCCTGTATATGCAATATAGAAATTAGCAAAAACAGAAATTATTAATAATAAAATTATAACTATTTTTAATATTGTTTTTCTAAAATTTAGATGACTAAGTCCAATACCTAAAGCGAGTGAAAAAGAGAGAGTTACGAAATATAGAAAAGACAAGGTCGGGTAGTCAAGACTCCATAGGTAAGGTATTTTTGCGTATATGTTGTATATATAAAAATTAGAGTAAAAAGCTCCTAACCATCCGCTTAGAAACAGAAAGGAAATAAAAGGTGGTATAGCATACTTTATTTTTCTCTCTACAATAAAGGGAACTACGACCAGTATTGCATTTAATACTAACATTGATACTAATATAGGATTTGTTTGAGCAAGAACTGAGATACGATAGTTAGAGAGCGTAAGCACATTGCCTATTCTTCCTTCCGATAGTTGGTTATTAACTTCTATTAACATAACGTAACCTGAGCTAACTTCAGCGGTGTTTGAAGGGAGAGGTTTAATAAATACGTTTAAATATAGTTCTAAATAAGGAATATTTAATATTACAAATAATACAGAAGCTGCAACAATTATTTTCAATTTTTGTTTGATGTTTGTTTTACTTAAAAACAAATAAGATAGAAATAATATAATTATCATACTATAACCAACAAGTAACAAAGTAGGAATCGGGGCTATAAATAAAATAACTATTATTCCAGAAATAACAATTTTTATTAATTTGATATAGAATTTTTCATCATCATTAATTACAGAATCTATAAAGTAAATAGCCCAAGGAAAAGATGTTAAAATGGGAAAGAACGTGGTTACACCTAATGCTATATTATAGTAGAGAAATGGCCCAGTATATAATATACTTTCTGATAGTATAGTAACAAAATAAATGTATAAATTCATTTTAATATTTTCTTGCCTTTCTATACTCTTATAAACTAATAGAGAAATTGCAACATTTGCAATAAATGTGTCTATAAAGAAAGCAACTATTTCTGAATACTGATTAAAAAAAGGTAATAGAAGTATAAGAGCAATAATATTGTTAAGTGGCGGATAATTCACTATCGCTGGAGAGCCTCCGTTTATGTTATTAAAGAAAAGATTATAATTATAGAATACATTTGATGATAGTGGATATACAGTATCTCCAGTAGAGTAAATATAACCTTTATTATAAATTAGAATTGTCATGATAGCAGAAGATAAAATTGAAGTAGTTAAGACAAAAATAAGCTTATTATGTATGATCCTTGCTAGTCTTTTCACATTTCTACTCAATTTAAGCGTATATATAAGGTTTATCATAGAAGGTATAGAGATTTAAGTTGTAATATTTAAGCAGATATTAATAATTTTAAGTAATTATTGGATAAATTGGATAAATAGATATTTATACCATTTTTCATGATACTCATAGTTTTAACAATTAACTAATTGAGAAACAGTGGATGATTGACGGACTAGAGAATGACGGTAAATGTACTTTTAAATTATGTAAAAGAACCGCTAAAAACTAGGTAAGTAATACGTAAATCTTGTTGCTAGTAACCTTTTTATCAAACCTAAACTTTTATTAAAATATGATATCCATAGAAATACCAGTTGTCCATGGAAAATATTTGAATGAAGTATTTGAGTCGATAAGGAGTCAAACCTATCAAGACTTTGAGGTAATAATAACCAACTCTGGAGGTGAGGAAATTTCTGACCTAATAAAACAATATGGCTTCAAAGAAGTTAAGGCTATAACTCGATTACTTAACGCTAGGTATTTAGCGCATTTAGAGTCAAAGGGAGAATACGCTTTAATATTAGACGAAACTAGGGTACTGAGAAGAGATGCATTAAGCATCTTGTCTACATTAAACCACGATATGGTGATAATAGGAGAGCAGGAGATAGGGAATACGTTTTGGTTAAGATTAGCCAATTTAGATAAAGAAAATATCGTAGAATGTAACAGTATAGATACTGTAAAATGGTTCGCACTTCCTAGGTTTTTCAGAAGAGAAATATTAGATAAAGCTTTCAGTAGACTGAAGGAAAATCTAAAAGATAAATTTGATAAAATAGTTTTTCCAGATCACGTATTAATATACTACGAGGCAAGAAAAGAGAGCGATGATGTTTTTCTGCTTAAAGATAGGTTAATATTTCATTACGGAGATGCTACATTATTTCAAATCATTAAGAAATATCATAGGTATGGCAAAAGCTTAAAAATGCTGAGAGGTACACCCTATCATAATTTTGTTACGATAAATAAGACTAAAAGAAATATATGCTTAGGGAATAAGCTCCTTCTCTACTTACTATATTTAGCTAGGGGGATTCCGTTTTTAATAGGGTATTTATTTATATAAAAAGAAGAGAAGAGAACATATAGAACATATAATATCAATCAAATAATCAAATAAACAATTAGCCAAAACTATGTACGCGCGTATATTATCTCTTTAAATATACTTAAGTCCTTCTCTACCTATTATACCATCAATAAAGCCTTCAAGAGCAGCCTTTAAACCTCGTAACCCTTTACTATTCATTCCAACATATGCATAATATCCAACATATATTGGAAGTGAGATTAGAAAGGTAATCTTATGAGGAAATGCCTCTAGATCTAATTCATGATATATTTTAGACCTTACAGCGTAATAAACTCTCATTTCATTATACCTCTTTATACCTTCCGACAAATCAACGTCATGATAAACCCTAGCCGAG
>JAWAXC010000149.1 GCA_038897115.1 Sulfolobales archaeon
ATTAAGAAAGAGAGCGATGTAATCCACATATTCACCCTAGGCCTCAGAGACTGGGAGAAAAGAATAGTCATAGGGAGGGAGTGGGGCCTTGGCCCAAAACCCATATCGATACTATAGCATATCACCATCAATGCTAAAACAGATGGATTACTGCCCAGCAATACCATGGCTAATAACCAAGACAGGGTGGATCGAACCGCCAACCGATAGCATGAAAATAGCCAGGGAAAAAGCAGAGGCAAACTATAAAGAGGAAATAGCATCTAAACTAGGGCTACCGAAACCATGGAGAATCGAGGCCTGCCTAAAAGACCCAGAAACAGGGCTCACAGGATGCATAGACCTCATAGCAGGGGGGAAGAGACTAACAATAGCAGAGATCAAGTTATATAGGAGAACAAGGAAGAACCATGTGAGAACACAGCTACTAGCATACGCATACCTAGCAAACAAAACAATAGCCCCAGTAGAAAGAGCGATACTAGTAGAAGCTGGCGAGATAACCCTAGACATACCAATCACAGAAGAACATCTAGACAGCATAAGGAAAAAACTAGAAAAGCTGAAAACCATAATAAACTCCGAAGAACCCCCAACAGCAAACCCATCAGATAGACAATGCATATCATGCCAATACAGAAGAATATGCCCACTCACAACTATATAGAGCCTTATTCAGAGGAGGTTAACACCTCTTCAATCTCATCAACAACTCCGTCAACCATCTCACGACAATTGCTATCATAACCCAACTCTATGAAGAGCTCCCCATCACGCAGCCTAACTCTAATCTTCTCTAATCAGATCTATATTCTCCTTAAAACTAGTATAAGCCATAGAAGTTTCTTCTATCTGTTTCTTCCACATACTTTTAGGAACTTCACCTAGCTTCCCTATAATCCTCACAAGATCATCCCTTAAAGTTTTTGCCACATCATTAGCATTGATATCCCTACACACCCCCTTTACATTTTCTCCACGCAGCCTATGTATTAGCTAGGGTCAGCTAGGGCTTTCCCGATATTTGTTAATAAGTAATATGTATTTTTACCCTCTCTTTGTTGCTGAATAACCCCTTTGCTTCTCAATATCGAGAGGTGTTTAAAGACTGTTGCTCTTGGGATTCCTGTTTCCTTGATTATCTCTCTATAGGTTGCTTTTCCAAGCCTCTTTATTGTGTTAACTATTTTCTCTTCATCGCTACTTAGAGGTCCTGCTATTAATACTCTCGGATCTATGGATATCGTTCCTAGGAAGTTCTCGAGCTCAATTTCAATTATACCTCTAGCCCTGCTTATCACGAATGCTATGAGAACTGTTATGATGAGCGCTCTCATCCCACCGCTTAGATTAACTATATACTCGTTCTCTGGGGAGAAGATCCTTCTGATCTTTGCGATCGCTGTATAAGGGTCTGAGACATCGATTTCCTCGAAGCTATATGGGATCCTTTTCCCACTATCCATGTATTTCTCTATAAACTTCTCTATATTATCAGCAGCTTGCCTAGCCCTCTGTTCCACAGGGGTGGATAGAATACCTATGAAGCTATCTATGTTGCTTAGGTGTTTTATCAAGGCCCTTATTACAAACTTTTCATCAAAACCTATGGTGGAGACAAGGATCCTAGCCAATTAGATCCCCCTAGCACTCAATGCATTAGAAGCCTCTGCAAAAGCTCTTCTTCTCCTAAAGTACTCGCTAACATCCTTATCGAGGTGTTCTTCAGAGATCCTGCCACAGGATCTATTTATTGACGCGGCATATCTATCTAAAACAGATATAATGCCTGTGATCATCACAGCTATTCTATACACCAGCAGCGGGATCTCCTTAGCTATAGGATTATTCCCTTTTCTAAGGTTTTCCACGAAGTTGATTATTTTAGATAGCTCATTGATTAATTTTGATATATTAGATGTCCATTTAGCGTCGGAGACGTATTTTGCTAGAACCGGACAAGCCTTGTCGAGAGAGATCTTAGCACACTCTATAACGCTAGGTGAATCGCTATTCTCGAATAGCTTGATTTTCGAAACACTGCTCAAAATATCTTTTATAGATCTTATTGGATGGTGATGGAGAAGAATAGCCATAATATGGGGTAGAACAACAATAAAGCCGAAATCCTTGTTAATGGAGATGGAGAAAGCGTATAAGGAGGCTGCTGAAACAATCTCATGGTTAGGTGCTGTACATCTATTTCTAAGACTTTCCTGGCTCCTCCTAGTACATTTACCAAGATCGTGGAAGGCTATAACAAGCTCTACAGGATCGCAACTTTGGAGATCTGCTACACCTTCTAAATCTATATTAGCGTTGCTTGTATTAGCTAGAGCTTTAACAAGATCTATGTATTCCCCATATATACCCCTAATAGAGGATTTAACCACATCATCCAAAGATCTATAGGCTTCAAGCATAGAACCTACATGATCCTCCATAGTCTCGCAACAAAGATCCTTGTATTCCTTGTTACACCCAGCAATATAAGATCCTCTACACATCTCTGAGGCCAATCCCATAGACACCCCCATCATAGAGTGTCGATGGAATCGCAACACCTAGATATTTTATGGTAAAGGATAGAGGATCTTTGCGAAGCTCTGCTTTAAGGTTCTCCAGCTTCATAAGATCTACTTGAGAATAATCAGTATCTAGACCAATAAAAGATCCATTATTAGCCTTTCTTCTCTCAAGAATATAGATATTATAGCCCTTACCAATGGCCTTCTCGATATAGGATAACATATGTTCACATGATATAGGAATCGATCTAGACCATATGTTCCTTATATCTAGCAACTCAGACACATCTCTCTCATAAACGTATAATGAGCATATATTTTCATCCCTAAAGCCTCCAATGATCTTTAGAAATTTGAAAACCTCTTCGGAATTTATTGATGGACTTGTAAGGGCCTTGAAAAAGCTTTCTGATCCTAGATATGGTTTATTCAAGCTGCTCGATGTCCAGACACTATCTAGGATATCCATGTACCCTCTGAAACTCCCATCTATAGATCTTGGGAGATGCCAGTTGATCATCTTTCCAGAGCCTATTATGGAGCTAAGGATATCCCATGTTATATTCACAATATCCAGAGGATAGACACCAGAACCCTTAGAAAGATCCTCATCAGATGTGATGATAGCCCACCTACCCTCGATAGATTTCTCACCCCTAGCAAGCCTCCCCATCCTCTGTATCAAGCTGCTTGGAGGCGAGATCTGCGAGATCATCGCATCAAAGCTTACATCAACACCGACCTCCAAAACCTGCGTACTCACCAGTAGCACGCCTCTACCGCTTTTCAGAGCCTGGAGCTTATCCAACCTATCCTTTGGGTTAAACCTGCTGTGGATCAGGATCACATTTCCACGATTCCTGAGCTTTAGATATATACACTTGGCGATCTCAACAGCGTTAACAACAATGGAGGCCCTATATCCACTTTCAGTAGAATCTAGAAGCTCCCTAACTAACTCTCTAAGGGGTTCTTCATCAACACCACATAGATCTCTAACCTTTACCAGCGGATTCCCAGCTAAGGGCTTGAATACCTTGCTAGATTCCACTAGATAGAAATCATCAGCCCCATGTGAGCTGAGATATTCCTCATAATCAATTAACTCTATGGAGTTTTTCCCAACAAGCCCTGATATATGGTTAAGGAGATAGCTCGAGAGAGTAGCTGTTGAAATCACAGTGGGTACTTTAAAACTTGCAAGCGCCCTGATAGACTCGGCTACAGCATCAGCCATTATAGATCCCTCCTCTATGGCCATGTGAACCTCATCTAAAAAATTAAGAGCCGATAATATCGATGATCTCGGCACCTCATAATGACCATAGCTACCTTCATAGATCTTTATTATTTCGTTGGTTGGGAGCTTATAAAAGTTATATAGATATGTATCAAACGTAGTAATAGTATAGGGAGCCATAAGCCCATATGTCTCATGGGCAAAACCATGTTGCCTAGCAACTAGCTCCATAGATAGATGATCGCCCACCAGCTTAGCCAGGGATCCCCTCAACCTATCAGCCAGATCATCGATCAAGCTCCTCATAGGAGCAACATGGATCACAGAGGAAGCATATGGAAAATAACCCCTTAGAATAGCCAGTAGAATTGTCATGGGAACCGCTGTCTTACCAATACCTGGAGGAGC
>JAWAXC010000150.1 GCA_038897115.1 Sulfolobales archaeon
TTATTAGCTACAGTAGTAAAGCTTTTTATTAAAGAGCAAATAAAGAGTAATCATGACTACAGAAGGAAAGCTAAGAAAGTTTATCGTGATAAGCAAACTAGCTAGACGTTATACTGTCAATAGTAATGAAATAGTGTTTAATGTAATTAGGAATGAAATTCTAAAAATGCTAGGCAAACAAGAAAGACCTATTAAGGTTATAGTAAAGAACGGAAAACAATACATTAGCAATAGTAACTCAAATGCTAACAATCAATTATATCTTATATCATCATTTTCTATATATAGTATTCTTAAACTATTAGATGCTGGTTGGACAATAGCAGATAATTCAGAAAAGATTACATTATGTTATAAGTCAAAAAACCCTTGCTTCAAAATTAGACGTGAAATTGCAGCAGATGCTGGACATGTTTTAGAGATGTTCATTGATAAGGTTTATGGTGAAAGGTTTCATGGTACTGTCATAGACATTGGAGCTTTCATTGGGGATTCTTCAATTTATTTCGCATTGAATGGTGCTGAAAGAGTTATTGGCTTAGAGCCCTTTCCAGAAAGTTTTGAATTAGCTAAAGAGAACGTGAAGATAAATAATCTAGAAGATAAAATAATACTCTTACCCTACGCGTTAGCTAGAGAAGAGGGTGAGGCAATACTTTACGCCTCAAAAAGTAATCCTAACATAAACTCATTTAAACCTATTAGTGAGATAACTAAGGGTGTTAAGTTTGAAGTTTTAAGGGTTAAGACTATTTCTCTTCAGAAGATTGTTAATGATTTTAAAATATCCTCTATTTCTCTCCTAAAATTGGATTGTGAGGGTTGTGAGTACGATACTTTACCTTACTTATCGGATGAATTATATGATAAGATTGAAAGTATTATTTTAGAATATCATAATGGGCCTACAAATTTAGCGAATTTGTTGAAAAGCAAAGGATTCTCAGTAAAGTATGATAGAAATGCTAAGGTAGGATTTATGTATGCTACAAAGAACAATTAATTTACTTTAGTGTGATGGTTAGTTTTTTAGAGTTTTCTAATCATTATCAATTGTGATTAGTGTTATTGTTGGTGAGTATAATAAGAGGGGCTATTTAAAATACGCTTTGAATAGTGTTTTTAATCAAAGCCTAGACAGAAATTTGTATGAGGTTATTGTGGTAAAAAAGGAAGAGGACAAAGAAGTTGATGATTATGCTAGAAAAAACGGGGCTAAGATAATTTATGATGATTCTAAAAAGCAAGGAGAGTTTCTGTATAAAGGTATAGAAGAATCTAAGGGTGATATTATAACCTTTCTAGATGATGATGATATGTATGACGAGAATAGGTTAAAGGTGGTTTATAATGCTTTTAAAGAGAGGAAAATAGGAGGGTTCAGAAATTCGCTTATTCTAATAGACCAATTCGGCAATAAGATAGGAGAAAAAGACATAATGAAAGACATTCTATTAAACTCTAAGA
This sequence comes from Sulfolobales archaeon, assembly GCA_038897115.1. NCBI lineage: Archaea > Thermoproteati > Thermoproteota > Thermoprotei > Sulfolobales > Sulfolobales archaeon. Next base: position 1,468 of record JAWAXC010000150.1, read on the forward strand.
CGTATAATTATTACAAACATTATTCAGAGATTATTAATAGTTCTTCTATTGCTTTAAGGAGGGATATTATAGATGATGATTTAAAATCAATAGAATTAGCAGTTGACATGTATTTCGCTTTTGTTTCAATTTGTAATCAAAATTACGAGGGATATTATTTAAGTAAGGAGAAATTAACATTATATAGGGTTCACAATTTTAATACAAGTAATTCGTCAATCTTACCAAAACGAGTATTATATCATACTAGACACCTACACGATTATGATTTACTTTTTAATAAGTTTAAGGATTGTAGTAAAGAAGTGAAAAAACGTATAGAAATGGCTAGAGTTGGTAATAAGCTACAGTATTATGGATCATATTTGCTTTTGAATGGGAAGAGTCCAGATATAGATTTCACATTATACGAAAAATTTGTATTATTAACTCGTATTGCTGCAGGATGGTCATTTAAGGTTAATTTAGGTAAAGCAATTCTTGGGTTTGCATTATTTCTACCTAGGCCAATAAGAGAGAAAATTGTTGCTTATGGAGCAAAAAGATTTTTTAATCTAGAATAATAAAAGATTGCTTATATCCTAATTAGGTATAACATACTATTATTCCATATTCTAATAATTCTCTCTTAGTAGATACATTACTAATTATCAGCTTCTTGAATCAACATAAACTACCATTATACTTAAAATTTACCTTAATCTAGACAAATCCTCTTAAGTCTTTATTATAATAAGCAGATCCAGCTAGAATAATTATTAGGGATTTGTGCTAAATTCCTTATGTCAAACCTTTCTATACTAAAACTATAGCTAGTTACAAGATAATATTTAAAATGTTATGAAGCATTTTCAGCTTTATGAAGAAGTCTCGTAAGTTTTTTTAAAAAGGCTGAGGTTGAAAGAAAATCATTTACAGAAAGTATTGAATTTTAATTATTTATCACATTATATTTATTTTAGATCACTAAAAGCAAAGTTGCAATAATTAATTATTTGTTAGATTATATTCAAACTATAGGCTCTAACTAGTCCTAGATGTTAAGAAATTACTACTAAATCATTGATTTTTTCTTTAGCCACTTTACCACCATATCGCAAAGAGTAAAATTACTACTAAATCTAAAATCATACAAACGAGAAAAAATGCTTTTAAAAGAACTAATAAGCTAGTAAGAATTTCATGATACACATAATCTCTGCAACTAACACAGATGATACCTTCTTGTAGTAGAGATAAGAAATTTCTAACGGCATATCTTTTATAGCAGTAGTTTTATCAAAGTCTTCATAAAACTCAATTTATCATTTATAAAGGAAAATATTATTTCTTTTTCATCACTTTCAAATAATCTTATTTTCTTAAAAAAGAGAATTAGAAATAATAACAAAAGTAGGTCGAAGAAGAGAGGGTATGGGAAAGGATCAAGAAATACTTCATAAACGAAAATTATTGGAATTAGTGATAATACAACTAACTCCTTTCTCCCTAATTCAAATACTTTAGTATATAAAGAATACCATAGGATGAATGAAGAACTAATTATTGAGGATAATAATTGAGAAATAGCTCCTCCTAAAATCCCTAACCTAGGAATTAGAATAAAGGATGTAGTAACCACTGTTAGTCCAGTAACTATTGACAAGAAGGTAAATGGCCTCAAATTTCTCTTGAAGGCTATAATTAACTGAGTTAGAATATTTATCGGCATAGTAAGAGTAAGTGTTAGTAGTAATATTGTAATCACTGGCAAACCACTCTTATAAGCTGGGAATAAAATTGGAACTAGATAATACGCAATTGGTAAAGATAAGATTGAAGCGATAAACGACATTATCGCAGTAACCTTAAACGTTATTTTACTCATTTTTAATTCACTCTTACCTTTTGCTTTATAATATGAGGAAGACGTTAATAGAGCATAATTTGCGGCATTAATCATCATACTAGGTACTCCAGATAGAAGTGCAGAAAATTGATAAATCCCTAGATCAGCAGAGCCTAATAAATAAGCAGTAGTAACCCTATCCCCTTGAGAACTCAGAAAATTAGAGAAATTTGATAAATAAAATGGCAATCCCTCTTTAAAGACTTTTTTGAAAATATTATAATCAAAAACTAATGGTAAACCTTTAACGTGATTATGTATTATCAGAAAGGATGATAAGCTCGTTAAAAGCCCACCTAAAGTCCAAATTAGGATGAACAAATAGATATTATGATAAATAACAGCGACAAGTGAAAACCCCCATCTTATTACAAGAAAAATTATGCCAATTATTGAACCTTCAGTAAATCTATTCAAACCAGCTAATACTGAGCCTGAATATGCGTAAAACAAGTAAAGTATTAAATATGGTATCGTTAGTTTTACATAATTTGGGAAGATTAAAAGAATTAGAAAAAACGGTGAAACTAAGAATGGGGTTATTAAGACTGTGCTAAGAAATCTCTTTTCTATATTATTTTGCGCGTACATGTAAGATACTTCTCTTACTATAATGTTTGTATTAAGGATTGCATAAAATGAGGTCATCACTTCAAGAAGTTGTATTATCGCAATTTTACCGAAGAATGCTGGTTCAGTTATCTTTGCAGTAAATATAAAGAAAA
>JAWAXC010000151.1 GCA_038897115.1 Sulfolobales archaeon
CACATTGATGAACCTTGTAGAAAATTAGGCCTAGTAAGTTTTCATCCATTTGTGCAAGCTTGTTTTGCTCTAATTCCATTATAATTTGGGCCATATGATCATTTTTTGATTCTTACTTTTTTAAACCTTTTGTTTTCTTTTCATATACTTAACATATTTTCTTATCATGTGTTTAACATATTCCCAATTAACCCATATTGCAATACCTAAAAAGATAAGGAAAATTAACAAATCCTTAAGCCATTTCTTGCTCATTAGGCTCATCATCAGCCATTAATTCACTCATTTGATGACTCAAATTTGAAAGAAGTAAAGGTAAAAGGATAAGCATAAATTCAGCCAGTTTTTCTAACTTTTTCATTTCTTTTGCTGGTATAAGTATAGTTATTTTCCCTAATTCTATTGCTTTTAATTCATTTTCATTCTCTTTTTTCTTACCCATTTGTCTCACCATTTAAGGGCAAAGGCTCTTTAAACATAAACCAGTAAATGATAAGCCCTATAATGAAAAGAATGCCTATAATGCTCAAGGCAATCCAAATTGCATTACTATTAGCCTCTTGTTTTTGGCTTACTTTTGACTCATTTTCAGCCATTTGAAGGTATTTTTCAGCCTCTTTGATATCCTCTTGCTCTACTATTTCCCTCAAATCCTCAAGGGTAAGAGGTATCATTTTTTTATTATACTTGCCTACTCTCTCAACAAGGTAAATTTTCCTAATTACTTTTGGCTCTTTTTCAGCCTCTTGTTGCTCTTGCTCAGCCAATACTTGAGTACTCATATCTCTCATTAATTGATTAAAAATGGCTCATCACTTTTGGCTCAAATTAGGCCTATTTTTTCTCAAAAATGTGAGTAAAAAATGAAGAAAGATTTTTATACTTGAATTGAGAGAGAAATTTGGGGAGAAGGATGGAGAGGAGCCCAATTGAGATAAAAGGGTACTCCTCACCCCCTAATGTTTTTGATGGGGGAGAGGGGGAAAATACACAAATGCCATTAGATACCCTAAAGGTATGCCTAAAGAAGTTGCCATATTATTATGTATGGGGAAAAGGGCTAGAATGGACTGATTATTTCTATAAATGTAAGATATTTGTTGGTGCTGAGAAGGATGAAGTATATGCCATTAATCAATTGTTTATTGTCATAAATGTAAAATCTGATAAATTGTTTGAAGTAATAAACAAAGCTAAAGAATTGTTAAAGACTGAGATAAAGAAAAGAGGGGGAATAGTATATGAATAGGCAAGAACTGTTGGAATGGGCAAAGTCACACATAAAAGACTTAAGGATTGATAATGATAGATTGTATTATGTTGAGGGCAATAAAGTACTTATTGTAACATTTGCTAATAAGCATAAGCTTGAAATAACAAATGAAAATGGAATAGAGTATGTAAGAATTCAAGAACCAAGGGAAGGAATTGAGGGGCTAATATTCTCATTAAATAAAAGCCTAGAATTGGGGGAGTAAAAATGGTTTGTAATAGTGGTATTAAGGAAATTGATAATCATCCAGAGACTAATATAGGGCTTATACCTATACTTCAAGAGATATTAGGTCATCTAAATGAGCTTGAAAAAACTAAGGTTGGCTTAGTTTACAATACTAATAAAATAAGGATAATAGTGAAAAGGCATGATAACCATATACCAACCTTTAATGTGAATAAGTGGGGATATGGTGAGATTTACTTTTATGTACCTTATAATGTTAAGAATATCAAGGCTTATTTGAAGAGGGAGATTGAGGAGGAAATCAGAAGGATAAAAGAGTTATACCAAGAGTTTTGTGAGGGGGAGAAAGATGGAGAGGGATGAAGGGAATGGGGCTTTTTCTATATTCATTATTATATATTATTTAATATAAATGTTATGGTTTTGGAGGGATGAAGGGAATGGGGAGGCATAAGGAAATTAAACATTTGATGGCTTATGATTCAGAGGCTTTTGTTAAGAAGGGAGAGAATGGGGAATTAGTTTATAAGTTAGCTTATGGGGCATTTGCCTATAAGAAGGGAAATAAGTATTACACAAAGATTATAAGAAGTAGTGATGAGTTTATTGAATTCCTTAAAAAGCACCCAAAAACAATTGTATATATACATAATGCAAAGTATGATTTAAGCTTGTTAAGCTTAAGTAAGTATAAGGATTTAATCAGATGGATTAGTTTTGATAAGCCAATTAATTTGAGTTTTAACTTTAATGTGAAAATAAGAGATAGTCTAAATTACCTAGATGGCAAATTAGAGAGTTTAAGGAAAACATTTTTGAAAGAGGAAGACTACCAGGAGATAGGAGTAGACCCAAATTATAAGGATGAAGCCCCCTATTACCTAATAAATGAAGGTAAAATAAAAGAATGGAATAAATGGGTAAGTATTGAAGGACCTAAATTAGCAAGGAATGATGCCTTAATTTTGCTGAAAATAATGGAAAATTTTCACAAATTGTTTGGCAAGATAAGAACTGAAGTAAGTTTGCCCTCAATTGCCTTTAATTTGAATAGAGAAATACTATCCAGAAAAGCTGATTATAATAAAGTTATATATCCATTATATTATAAGCCAGACCCAGAGGTAAATGGGGAGGAGGCTTTACAAAGTTATAGAGGGGGGAGAACTGAGGCTTTAAAAATAACATTAACTAGTACTTATTTAACATTTTATGATGTTAATTCATTATATCCCACTGTCATGAAACTTTTCCAGTACCCATATAAGTTTAAGGATGATAAAAGAGTGAGGGATTTAATTAAAGCATATCAAGATGGCCTAATAGGCCTACATTTGGTAAAATGGAAATGTAGTAATGAATTTATGCCAATTGTAGTTAGGACAGAAGTTAATAATGAAGAATCAGTGACACAAGTCAGCAAAGGAGAGTATTGGATAACAAGCCCAGAGCTTGAAGTTCTAGAAAGTGATTGTGAAGGAGAAGTAGAGGTAAAAAGAAGCTTATGGTTTTATACTTACCCCATTTTTGTTGATTTTGTTGATAAGTATTATGCATTAAAGCAAAAAGCCCCAAAAGGTAGCCCAGAGTATTATCTATACAAAAAATTACTTAACTCACTTTATGGTAAATGGGGAGAGCATAAAAAGAGAAGAAGATTAATACAAGATGAGGAGTTAATAAAATTATTAGATAGAAAATTTGCTGAGAAAGATAACAAGGAAAGACTTGAAATTGAGGAGGGCTTGATAGTAAGCAAAATTGATTGGGGCTTTTATACAGTAAGGCAAGAGCTTAAGAAGAGAAGAAATGTAGCAATTGCCAGTTTAGTAACAGCTTTTGCAAGGGTTTACTTATATAATATTATAAAGCAAATTGGGTATAGGAATGTGTATTATTGTGATACTGACAGTATTGCAACTAATGTAAAACCACCAGAGTATCTTAATTTTACCATTTTAGGTGTTAAAATAAACCAACATTTTGAGGGAGATGAGTTAGGGAGCCTTAAAAAAGAGAAAGAAGGATATTTCCAGATTTTGGGCAAGAAGTTTTACTTTAAAACACAAGAAGAAGGGGAATTAGTACCACCAGGCTTTAAGCTTAATGGGCAAATTGCTGAAGGTGAAAAAACTGAGGATATAATATTAAAAGGAGTACCACTTGGTAGTAAACTGAGGATATTTTTAGCACAAGACCCATTGAAGATAAAAGTTGAAGCTGAATATAATTGGATAAATGCAAATTGGAAAGAAGTAACATTTGTCAGAAAAGTTAAGGAAATTCATCCTAGAATGAAATTGAACTACAAATTAGAAGACAACTATTACCAAGGGTATCCATTATGAAGAAAAAAGAAACAAGTAGTAGAATAGATAAACTACTTGAAATAATTGAGAGGCAACAAGAGACAATAAACAGTTTACTAGAAAAATATGAACAGAGGATAGAGAAGCTTGAGAAGGAGAACAAATTACTGAGGAAAAAACTAAAGGAACTAACTGAAGAACTAAAGAAAGCAAAGAAAGAAGCAGAAAAGGAGAAAGAGAAGGGCAAAAAGAAGAAAGAGAGCAAGGAAAAAGAAG
>JAWAXC010000152.1 GCA_038897115.1 Sulfolobales archaeon
AAGACTATGCCGTATATGAGTTTTGCTAGGTTTGATGAGTTCCTCACATAATCTCTCAGCGATATCTGCTTAGGAAGCACAGATCTAGCTATACCTGTCTTCTTCTCAGGCATCATGATCTCTGGGATAACCAGTAGGAATTCGAAACCCGCTCCACTTCCTAACCTCCTGGCTGAGATCTTCTCGCCAGGGCTAACCATTACGAAGCCCCCTAAGAGGCTTGCCGATACATTATCGTAGTGGGGTTCTCCAGACGCTATTCTCTCGCCCTCACCAGCTATATATATTAGTTCATCCTCGCTGAAGACGCCCCCTAGAAGCTCGTTTATAGCTTTTGCAGCCGCTGCAGAAGAAGCACCGCTGCTCCCAAGACCTTTCCCTGGTGGCACCCCCTTCTCCAAGGTTACCTCGAGCTGGAGCTTCTCACCCGTCTCCTCCAAAGCCTTCATGATCGGCCCTATAACTACGTTTCCCTCACCGCTTGGGATCTTCTCGATGTACTTACCCCTCACACTAAGATCTATTCTTGCAAATCCCTCCCCAACAAGCTTGATCTCTACTGTGTCATAAAAAGCGTTGAGAGCTACAGCTAATATATCGAATCCAGGGCCTAGGTTAGCGGATGACATATATGCTCTAACAGCCACCCTTTTCATAGCTATCTCTAGGTGTAAGTCTTGGTTAAGGGCTTTTATGCTATGCTTACAGCGGCGAACCTCTGTCTAGTTATGTGATTTACAATAGCTATTGCTATGAGCTCTGTCAGAATCAATATAACTCCCAGCGATGCAACAACAGCGATCGCTTGAACCTTATTTGCTATATAATCGCTCATGATGAAGGTCATTGGGGCTGCGTGGTTTACACCAACTGCAGCAATACCTCCGAGGGTCACCGAGACGCTTACCTCGCTAAATGCATACACCCAACCCATAAGAGATCCGCTGGCTATGCTTAACTTTGATAGGGGTAATGTGATCCTAAATATAATCCCGATCCTCTTGGATCCCAGGTTCGCTGCTGCCTCTTCAAGGCTTGCATGTATCTGTTGTATTCCAGCATATGCTGCTCTTATAACAAATGGAGCCTTTCTAACGCTATATGCTATTATAATCGATATGGCGAGGGCTTGAACGCTATCTAGATAGTTGAAGCCCAGCATCGATGATAGATCTATGAAGTAATATAGATATCCAAGGGCTATTACGAGGCCTGGGATTGTGAGGGCGCTCATAGAGATAGCATCTATAGCAACGGTTGCAGGGCCTCTAAACCTCTGGGATATATATGCTATAGATATAGCTAGAAGAACCATTATTGCTAGTGCTGCGGTGGAATATACTAGTGAGTTGTAAAGAGCCCTCACAGCAATAGGATCCGCGAATGCTTCTAAAAGGAAGCGGGGGCTTATCTCAAGAGGCACAGGACTTCTAAGCCATGTAGGCCCGGCCAGAGCGAATATAACAACCCCTATCTGTGGGAGAGATGTGAATATAGCTAGTGGGAATGCTACTAGATAGATTAGAAGATAGCCTATAGCCCCCGGCTTTCTGAAAGAGGTATAGGCTCTCCCACCCTTTGATGGCAATGCATACTGCTTTCTACCTGCAAGCTCTCTAGTCACTATGAAAACCGAGATCGCAATTATTAGAAGAATAAAGGCGAGGAGAGCCGTTATAGGGCTTATACTACCAGTAGTGGCCTGTCTAAATGTTGAGTAGATCTCATAGGATATTGTATGCCTGAATTTAAATGCTATGGGTCCACCGAGATCCTCTAGGCTGAATATAAATATTGTTGAAGCCGCAGCCATAATGCCCGGTGTTGAAAGAGGTAAGGTAACTGTTCTAAATAGCGTAAAGCCTCTACCACCTAGGTTTTCGGCCTGCTCCTCAGCTGAAGGATCTTGCGAGAGCATCGATGCACTTATATTTAGATATGCTATCGGATAGAAAGCCATTACCTGAGCCAACACAACACCTGCCATCTCCTGGAAACCAATTCCAAATGGGAGTTTGAGAAGATCAGTCATAAGCCAAGGTATAAACCCATATATAGGGTCGAAGAGCTTAAAAGCAACAAAAGCATTTATAAAAGGTGCTGGGAGCATTGGTATATAGAGCAACAGTCTTAGGAGATTCTTCATGGGAAACACATATCTAGAAACGATCAAGGCGAATAATAGTCCTAGAGCTATGGATATAAATGTTACAATCAAAGCTATTAAGATAGAGTTTATGATCAAACCATAATTGAACCCTCTAATTATATAGATAACACGGCCATCTGGCCTGGTATATTGTGCTATAGGCTCCTGAGCGATATGGGGAGAAAAGTACTTAGGATTTACCGTGAGACTCGATATATCAGCATTAGACGCGGCCGAGAGAACATATGCTATAGGAACTATGAGGAAAGCAGTATAAAATATATATGTACCTACTAGCTGAAAAACCAGAAAGGGTTCCCTTTTAAACAAAGCTCCCCCAGATCATGTTAGATAAATCCCTTATAACAACCTTTTATAGCCGGGCTGGAGAAATATCTTATAATCATGAGCATTTCCTTTCGCAGTATCTATTAATCATTTCCCCTTGTTTTATTCCCCTGATGGGGGTTATATTGAGGAGCACCATTTTCTAGATCATAGCTAAGCATGTCTCCTACAGCATATTCCCACATATATCCCTCATTCATCTATATCTAAGTGCTTATCTACCAAACCTATTATCCCAATCTCTAAGAACAATAGCTCTTAATAACCAGAAGTGATCAAAGATATTTAATAGTTAAATAGGAAACCATATTCTTCGAAGTCAAAGTGTATTAGCTCATTCAGGAGATATATATTGCATGGCTTTATCACCGGAATAGTTAAATATCTATGGAGATTATATTGGATATAACTATCGAGAGACTTGAGAGGTTGGCAATGCTGAGGCTAAGCAGGGATGAGAAGGATGCTCTGGCCAGGGATATAGCTAAAATCCTTGATTTCTTTAAACAGCTCGATGAGGTGGAGTTAGAGAATATAGATCCCCTCTTCCACGTCGTTGAAAAAGGCTCAACCGTTAGGGAAGATATTGTTAGACCCGGTATTAATAGAGATTGGGTTGAGGAGAGCGCATATAGAGTTGTAGATGGATATGTGATCGGGCCTAGAACCATTATTGGTGAGGAGCATGAGCCTCATCAATAAACCTGTGCATGAAGTTATAGAATATATAAGGGATTCTCCAGAGCTTCTAACGGACTATATATATAGGCTTTATGAGAGGATAGAGAGATATGAGAAGATTCTCAAGGGCTTCATAACCATAAGACCTTTTGAAGAGGTTATCAAGGAAGCTCTAGAAGCTAATAGATGGAGGAAAACGCTTGCAGGGATCCCCATAGCTGTTAAGGATAACATATCAACAGCTGGGCTGAGAACTACATGCGGATCCGCCATGTTAAAGGACTATATACCCCCATATGATGCAACTGTTATTAGCAGGTTGAAGAATGCAGGCTCCGTAGTTATTGGTAAGACCAATATGGATGAGTTCGCCATGGGATCAACCACCGAGACAAGTTTTTTCGGGCCCTCGAGAAATCCCTGGGATATATCAAGAGTACCGGGGGGAAGTTCTGGAGGAAGCGCTGTAGCTGTATCTGCATATCTATCACCAGCAGCCCTTGGAAGCGATACTGGAGGATCTGTTAGAAACCCAGCAGCATATACAGCTACATTTGGCTATAAACCTACCTATGGAGTTCTAAGCAGATATGGGCTTATAGCCTATGCCAGCTCGCTCGACCAGATTGGATTAATCACAAGGGATTCTATAGATGCAGCGTTGCTTCTCGAACAAATAGTTGGTGAGGATCCTATGGATCCCACATCACTAGATCTAAATATCTCCGGGCTTTATAAGAAGGCA
>JAWAXC010000153.1 GCA_038897115.1 Sulfolobales archaeon
TGATGCCCTATCCCAGGTGTTACGAAGATCATAAGCAGTATAAGCCCTAGCTTAGCTAGAGGGGAGCTTACAAATTTGAGAAGGGCTAGGCCAGAGCCCAGCGCTAGGAGGAGATACCAGGCAAGCACTGTTGCAGATGCATTTATATACTGGGCATCATGCCCAAAACCCCAGAATATCCAGTGGTAGTAGAGGGGGTTAGAATTGCTTACTAAGCCTAGAAGCTGGGATAGGGGTAATAGAAAGGCTATGATGCCATTCAAAGCTGTGGCTATCGCGATTACTGCAGCGACGCCACCGGCCCATGGTATTAGGGAGTTCTTGCTCTCTGATTTTATGAGGGTTGCTATGTAGATCGATCCTGCTATGAGGACTCCTACGGATAGAAGCTCATACCCTATATAGAAGCTTGGAGACGTGGCTAACGGTGTGTAGGCTGTGTATAGCACTGGAGGTGCTGTAAAGGCGCTCCAGTTTAGTAGGAACCACCCCGTGATGATTAGGAGATGACCGATCCACGCTATAATAGGGCTAGCCGGCCTGCTCCTAATGAATATAGACATTATGGTGTACAATGCCGCTACCTCGAATATGGGTAGCCATAGTATGAGCATGTTAAGCCCGTGTACGGTTAGCCATCTATAATAGCCAAGGGGATCTACAAGGACTGCTAAGGTGGATCTTGTAAGCCCAACTATAGTAGCAGCTATCCCTCCAAGCGATAGCGATACCAGAGATAGTATTAGCGCTATTTTAGCAAGCATAGCTGAGCTAGGTTCAGCGCTAGCAAATAATCTTGAAATCTCTATATGCTTCATCACCTAACCACCTCTATCCTACCAATCATATCCTGATGCCCTATACCGCAGTACTCATTACATCGGATCTCGTATATCCCAGGCTCATCGAATCTAAGATAAGCAACATATGCCATGCCAGGCATCACCATCAAACTATATACAACCCCCTTTGGCCCAATAATCTCTAATCCGTGAACCACATCTGATGACATGAATATGAATCTATAGGTGACGCCTGCCTTGATCTTAATGTTATTAGGGATCCAAGCCCACTGTATCCCTGTAATATAGATATCTACACCAGGCGGTACTACCCCATCCGAGTAATTCCTAGCAAAACCTCTTGCGAGTTCTAAAGCAGTTCTAGGATCTATATCAAATGACTCTCGAGGTATATTCGGCATTGTAGAAGCTTGCCATATGCTGCTTATAATTGCTAGTAGGAGTGAGAGTAGGAAGATCATTGATATGGCTATCTTATCATGTCTATCCATACTAACCACCCTATCCCGGGGATCTTAGTGGAATTGGATAGTTGAACATATGCCATGTCTCATAGAGAGCCCATAGGTTATATGCTATAGTTATGACAAGCACTATGGAGAGCCAGAGCGCTATATCACCCTCTAAAACCCTTCTAATGATTCTCCTCACCATATCAACGATCCCCATGTTTAGATGTCAAGTCAACAGGTATATAGATAGCACCTAATCTTTTAGGCGGTATACTGTCTCTGGTCTGCAGGGTTTGGAGAGGTTAGAGGTATGGAGAGATGTTTATAAAAAAGGAATTTGGGTTTTTGGGAAAACCTATTTCAGCTTGTACTTACCCTCAGGTGTCTTCTCTACTCTCCCCTCTTTCTCAAGCCTTGTCAGTAGACCTTTAACAACCCTGCTCTGGGCTCCCACAGCCTTTACTATCTCATCCACGGTCTTTGGACCTGTTTTGAGTGTTTCTACTATTTTCTCTTTAACTGACATCTAGATCCCCCAAGATCATATATTAAGAGGCGGCTTATTAATATTTAGCCTTGGGATCCAAGGATCTATCTATTTACTATTCTATATCTTTGTATTAACTATTATATTTATTATGTTTATCTTTTTAGCTGTGCTACAGCGTATTCCGCTATTAGTCTACCAATGTCAATGCCTGTGACCCTTGCTACGTTTTTAAACTCTGGCACAGGGTTTGCCTCGTTAACAACGTAGCCTTTCTCGGGGTGTTCAAATATATCTATACCAGCTATTTCTAGGCCTAGGGCTTTTGCTGCCTTTATAGAGATCTCTATTAGCTCTGGATCTCTTGGTGCTGGGGCTGCCTCAGCCCCCCTAGCTGTGTTTGTTATCCAATGCCTCTTATTAATTCTATAGATAGGTATTACCTCTTCACCTATAACAGTAGCCCTTATATCCCTACCAGGCTTTCTAACATATTCCTGAATAAGCCCATATATAGCTTGGGGCCCTATAGCCTCTCTATGGCTTGTTATCGCTTGAAGCTCCTCAGGATCTCTTGCCATGGAGATAAGCCTGCCCCAGCTCCCCTGAGAAGGCTTATACACAAGGGGATATCCAATGGCCTCGGCACTCCTCCTAATAGCCTCAGCTCCGAAGGATGCATAGCTCCTTGGAACAGGGATCCCGGATCTCGATAAGATCGATAGACACCATATCTTACTCTGAGAGATAGCTGTTGATATCGAGCTATTGATAACCCTCACCCCAGAGCCCTCGAGGGCTGCGCTTGATTCCAGCGCAGCAGATCTGCTAACGCTCCTCTGGATCGCTATCTGATATCTACTCCAGAAGCTTCCACCCACCTCTATGGGCTCCCTACTTATATCTATCATATCAAAAGCAACACCCATGTTCCTAAGTGCATCAGCTATCCTCTCCTCCTCCCACCTAGCTACTGAGTAGTATACTATGAGTATCAACTAAGACCCTTCAGAGCCAGCCTATTCTCCCCAATCCTCTCCAACGCCTTGGAAAGGCTTTAACTTGATCCCCTCACCCGAAACAATGATCTCTATTGTTGCACCGCAATCATGATCCACGAGTTCGCCCGAAACAGGATCCTCAGGGATTTCTAGGGGCCTACCACATACAGGGCATCTGGCGTTCATAGCATCACCAAATCTATGCTATGTGGTGCGCCCCATATAAGTAATAGGGCCATGAGATAGTATTAGCTGGTAATTGTTACAGCAGGTTTGGTTCGATCTTAATAAGATCCTCATGGAGACCTTATCCGGATTTAGAGCTATTTCCACCTAGAATCCTATATCATAGGTGGTGGTAGGGTTAGACGAGATAGATTATAAGATCCTCGAGATCTTGAGGGGGAATGGAAGAGCATCATATACAGAGATAGCAAAAGCAGTAGGGCTAAGCGAGGCAGCTGTTAGGAAGAGGGTGAATAACATGATTAGAAGGGGGGTTATCAGGAGATTCAGCATAGAATACTCCGTAGAGGGAGAGGTGAGGGCTCTCGTGCTAGTGAAAACAGCTCCCCCAGCTAGGACACCTGAGATTGCTGAGAAGATAAGGGGTGTGGAGGGTGTGGAAGTTGTGTATGAGGTTACAGGGGAGTATGATATAGCTGTGCTTGTGAGGGGTATGGGTATTAGCTATATAAATAGATGCATAGACTCCATAAGATCTATACAGGGTGTTGTATCAACATATACAATGATAATCCTGAGGGTGCATATATAATGGGTATAGAGGCTATTGAAGAGATAACCATTTCAAAGATACTCAGCGAGATAGAGGTTAAACCAAGCATCGAGGCCGAGGGGCTTGCAGAGAGATATGGCTATCTAGCATATATGGTTGAGAGATACATGAGGATCCTTGGTAGCGAGACAGAGGATCTGTTGAGGGCTATGGAGAAACCCTCTATACTGAGGCCAACCGTTAGATGTAACAATCTCAGAATCAACTGTAGATGGCTTGAAAACAGGCTTAGAAGCCTTGGCTTCGAGCTAAGACCCCTGGAATGGGCTGTGGGAGCATATGAGGTGGTTAGATCCCCGAAATCACCATCTATCGGTGCTACACACGAATATCTCAAGGGCTATTACTACCTCCACAGAGATCC
>JAWAXC010000154.1 GCA_038897115.1 Sulfolobales archaeon
TTTAATGGTTAACGGCCACGGGCTTGCCCATCCAAGGAGATGTGGTATTGCAAGCTATCTAGGGGTTGTTCTTAATATGCCATCGATCGGTATTGCTAGGAAGCTCCTCTATGGAGAGCTGAGGAGGGAGGGTGGGAGGGAATACATAGTGGTTGATGGAAGGTATGTAGGTATTGCTATAGGTGGTGGTAGGCATACCATATATATTACTATAGGTAATAAGGTGGATATCGAAGATCTCGAAGCTATAGCCCTTAAAATGATGCCAAAAGAGGGGGAGCTCCCGCTGCCGATCTACTGGGCTGACAGGATATCTAGGCAGATGTCTAGGGGGCTAAGATCTCTTGATAGCTTCTTAAGCCCGGGTAGAGGATCTATAAAGCACTATATATAGCGATCACAATTGAGAGCTATTCTTTAGAGTTGGGAGGAGGTTAGAAATCCTCAACCCTCTAAATATCCCCCAGGTACATAGTGTGTGGTGCCCATATGAAGAGGGTTCACAGTGGTGATGATGGCTATACATATATAATGTATGGCGAGAGGGTTGCTAAGGAAGATGATGTCGTAGAGCTCCTAGGATCTGTTGATGAGCTGAACTCCCTCATAGGTGTTGTGCGAAGCCTAAAACCTCCTGAGGATGTGGAGAAGCTCCTTAGAAGGCTTCAGGAGATACTCTTTAGACTGGGAAGCGATGTTGCAACACCAATAGCTAAGCTTACAAAGCCTAGGATCGAGGATGAAGATCTAAGGTGGGTTGAGGAGAAGACTAAGGAGTATTGGGAGAAGATCCCAGAGCCGAGGCTTGTCTTCGTATACCCCTCAGGAGATCCTGCAGCATCAATGCTCCACCTAGCGAGAACAGTATGTAGGAGGGCTGAGAGGATCGCCTCAAGGCTATACCATTCTAATAGACTCCTCAAGCAACACCTTGTCCTCCTAAACAGGATCTCGGATCTATTGTTCGTTCTAGCGAGGTATACAAACCATGCTAGGGGTGTGAAGGAGGAGCTATGGCCATAAAGATCAACGAGCATAGGGTTGAAGTGGTTGGGAAAACCCTTGCCAAGCTGGGCTTAGAAGCTATATACGCCATAGAAGAGGGGGATCCCCAGTACAGGGCTCTAGAGTCTCTTGTAAAAAGGCTTGGGGACTGCTCATCAGCATCTCTACTAGTAGTTCTAAACGCCCTTGTAGCATATCAACTCTCAACACCTGGTGAGGATTATTGGTGGGAATTCGCTAGATACCCTTTTAAACCGGGTAGCCCTGACGAGCTTGTAAGGGACTTTATATCCTTTCTCAATACTTCTAAGGGGAATGTTGCTGCAAGGGATAAGAAGATCTCTAGGATTAAGAGGCTTGTTTCAACACAGACACATATAGAGATCTATGTTAAAGCCCCAGATCTCTTTAAAAACCTTGAAAAACTCAGAGAGATCCTTGCTAGAGGCCTCGATAAAGAGGGCTCGGAGAAAACCATAGTGTTTGCCGTTAAAATGCTATACTATGTAGCAAGGATATGTGGCTCAAAGCCCAGACCCTCAACAGCTATAGAGATACCTATCGATAGAAGGGTAGCTGGGGTAACATACACCTCTGAGATAGCCGATACACAGGCAAGAGATCCTGTTGAGGAGATCATGAGGAACTATAGAGAAGCGCAGAGAGCGTGGAAAAGGGTATCAGAGATCTCCGGGATACCTATGATTAACCTCGACTCCCTCATATGGCTCTGTGGCAAGCATGTGAAAGAGGAGGATAGGGTTGAGAAGGCATACAACGAGATCAAGGCCTATGCGAGGAGGAAGATAGATGAGAAGGCCTTGAGAGAAGCGATATCAGAGCTCCTAAGGAGAAAGCTAGCCGCTTCCAGAGAGCTTTAATGAATAGAGGAAACCAATGATATAAATAGTATAAATAGTTGGCAAGCCTCGCCTTTAAAGGCGGGGTTGTGTTTTTATGTTTTTGTTTCGGTATATGTTAGGGGTCTCTGGGGTGGTGGGTCGATCTCGTGCTGGGATGAGGGGCGGGGGCCGACTATCCCCCGCAATACCCACCATCTCGGAGGCCCCCACCTCCAATATGAGGACGAATGTCGTCTGTCTACTGCTAAACGGCTACCAGCACAGGAAGCTGCTGTGGCTAGCTGATGTCTGTGCTAGGTTGTATAATGAGGTGAACTATGAGAGGAGGCAGCAGTTCTTCAGTAAACAGAAAGTAGACTTTGAGGGGACGTATAGGAGGTACTATGAGAAGTATAGAAATGTTCTAGGTGTTAATGCCCAGGCTGTTATTCAGAAGAATAACGAGGCCTGGGCTAGCTTCTTCTCACAGCTAAAGGCCATGAAGGAGGGGAGGCTACCTCCCTTCATAAAGAAGATCAGCCCGCCTGGGTATTGGAAGGATAGAGAGAGCAAGGAAAGAAGGAAGATCATAGTGATCAGGCAAGACCGCTACGAGGTCGATGTTAAGAGGAAGAAGCTGATCCTTAAGGACTTTGGCATGGAGATCGATTTCGTGGGGGAGATCAGGTGGTATGGGAAGCAGGGTAGGCTGGAGATCATATATGACGATGCTGTCAATAGGTGGTACGCACACATACCAGTCGAGGTCGGTGTAGAGACAACAAAGAATGGCAATAAAGCCAAGCACATTGTCAGAGGCGAGAGAAAATCGATCCAGATTGCCTCTCCAAAAGGTGATAGGATAGCCTCGATTGATCTTGGCATCAATGTTATGGCAAGCGTTGTAGTTGATGACGGTACCTGGCTCCTGTACAAGGGTGCCAGGGCCAAGCAGGACTACTTCTACTTCGAGAAGAGGATAGCAGGGATACAATCTCTAGAAGCCATAGCAAGGAATATAGGTGAGCTTGAGGCGGCGGAGGAGCTTGCTAGGGAGAGGAGGAGGCTGTTCAGAAAGCTTCGGAGGAGGCTATTACACCTATACAGGACTATGGCCTCCCACCTAGTCAAAACTTTACACGATCTCGGGGTATCAACGATATACATAGGATATCCATATAACATATCACAGGATAATGGCAATAAGTTTAGTGTGAATATCTGGTCATACCACAGGCTAATCCAAACAATCGAGCTCAAGGCACAGGAATACGGGATGAGGGTATTCGAGGTAATAGAGTATGGCACATCAAGCAGATGTGCATACCACAACATTGATGTTAAGAGGAAGCCAAGAGGAGTGGTGACATGCCCACTAGGACATAAGCTTCATAGCGATCTGAACGGAGCACTAAACATAATGAGGATAGCAACAGGGAAAACACCTATGCATATAAAGAAACCACTATCCTACATCGTACACCACAACGGAGTAGCCCCCACAAAGGGGGGTAACACCCGAGACCCCAGTGAAACCTCGCCCTTCAGGGCGGGGAAGGGGTCATTACTTGGTAGATGTAGAGATGCTATATAGGCTTAGCGGGTTTGTCTAGCTTGTCCCAGAGGGTTTTCGACCTTCTTCCCTCCCTAGAGGGCGAGGCCTTCAAATGTAATGGTATATGGGAGGGGCTTGGCCCTTATATCTGAAGATCCCTCCTTTTAAGGAGGAGGAAGAGATCTAGATCTAGTGATATGGTAGTGAGATAATCTATATAAATCTGTGGGAGAGATATTGTGAGGAACCTCAAGCACGGGATAGATCCTATGTGAGTATGGCTTGGAGGGGATCATTATAAGGCTCGATCGAAAGGTTGCTGTATTAACAATTATTTTCATCATCGTTGGAATGATCTATGTGTTTAGCGTAAATGTTGTATGGTATACAAGCTATACAGCACCCTTGCTAGCCCTATCTACTAAGATATGCAGGGGAGAGGTATTTCTTGATGAGAGCTACTCTATATATGTAGATGTTG
>JAWAXC010000155.1 GCA_038897115.1 Sulfolobales archaeon
AACAAGCGATTCGGGGAGTAGTGTGGTCATGATCATCGGTGTTATCGCGTTAGGATCTTTTGTATCGAATCTAGCTATGCCAGAAGCTCCTAGGCCGGCTACCACCATTGAGATCGTTAGTATATAGCCTGCTGCTAGGAACATTATCGACCCCCTTGAAAGATCATCCACATTCCTAGCCATATATATTCTCTGGAGAACCTGGGGGTTTGTGAGGGCGAAGAAGATCCATGGGAGTGTTAGCGAGACAAACCTCTCAGGCGTCCAGAAGCCCATACCACCTGGCAGTGTGTGTAGATACGCTGGTGATGATGAGAGCCCAGGGGCTAGGTAGAGTGCAAAGACAATCACAACCCCTAGGAAGAAAGCCCCTTGAAGGATATCCGTATAAACCACGCCCTTCAACCCACCGTAGAAAACGTAGAGAAAAACAGTTGCTAGTGTTACCACTATAGCCACCTCTCTGGGTATGCCGAAGCGGCTTAGAACTACTGCAGGCCCTATCACCTGGACACTCATATATGGTATCATGAATATTAGATACGAGGAGCTCACCACATACCTAGTTATCCTCGATCCGTTATTTGCATAGATCATCTGTGTAGGGGTCAAGATCCTAGTTTCTTAGCCCTCTCATAGATCCTAGGCCCTAGGATGCTCAATATGGCAGCAGTCCCCATCAGATAGATCAGCTCAAATCCAAGGGTTCCCACACCATATAGATATGTATAGCCAACAAGCCCAACAAACATAAAAGCGCTATAGGTGGTTGCAAAATATGTGAAGAAGAAGTGAAGCCTATTAAGAGCTCTACTACCTAAGTAATACTCATCAACAGAGACCAACGCACCCCTCCTCCTAGCCAGCTCTCCAAGATATAGACAGAGGGCTACGAAGAGAGCAAAGGATATGGTAAGAGGTATAGCTACTGTGCCCTCGGCAGCCATATACTCACCCCCTAAGAGATAGAGATATATGTGCCAAGACTATGGAGATGAGCGATATAATAGCCCAGAATATGAAGAGGACATATGGAGGCGCCTCCCCTATAAATATATAGGGTGCTACGAAAGAAACTAGGATTAATATTGGGAAAAGCGCTACACCAAGCCAACGGGTGAAAGCCATTAAACCCCCGGACATGTGTTCGTCTAAGAACTTAAAAATTTAAAGAGAATAACCAGCACCTATTCTCAAACAGATCAAAACTATCATAATCGAAGACCCAGCCCTTCTAGAATAGGGGAAGGCTGGGGAAAATATATTTAGCTTTTGATATAGTTACAAGATGAAATGGTATGAAGTTAGTAGGTGGAGTCGCTGAATATTTAGGTGTGGTTAGGGGGAGTGAGGAGGATGCTTATAAGATTCTCCTAGATTCTCTGGGATATATATTGTGGAGCCTTGGAATGAGCTCCACGGATGCCCCCCGTATTCTAGAGGGCCTCGGACTTGATCTTCCACGGGATTTTGTTGAGAAGATCTCGTTGGATGTTGAAAGCTATATAGGTAGATCTTCTCCCGAGGATCTATATAGATATCAGGAGGAGGTTCTAGAGATGGTTTCTAAGAAATATATGCTGACCCCTTTCAGAGCCTCTAGATCTTCGATAGAGGCTGCCTCATCCCTCGCCTCAGAGCTTGTTGGGAAGCGTTGGGGGATATCGATAGCTGATCCCTTTATGGGGAGTGGTGAGCTATTGAGGAGGGCTGTTGAGGCTATGGGTGTTGAGAGGATCTCCAGGGTCTTTGGGCTTGAGGAGAACCCCCTCGCATGTGTTGTTGCATATGCCTCCCTCATAGCTATAGCTGGTGTGGATAGGGTATATGTTAGATGTGATAATGCTTTTAAACATCTATACAGGGTTGTTAGCACCGGTTCCCAGATCCTTCTATACGATGTTATAGTCACCACAACGCCCTCACATGATATCGAGAACCTCCCTAGGGAGTATGCTGATATAATGCTGGAGAGCCTCGTATCTCTGGGGTATGTGGATGCTGCATCAAGGATCTTCATAGATGCCCCAGCAGCATCTATATTAATCGCCAACTCCATCCTCAAAGAACAGGGTATCCTATCAGCTATAGCTAGGGGAACGCTGCTTCATAGACTCACAGGCTTCATAGCTAGGAGCCTTTTCAGGACTAGATATAGTGTTTTATCCATAATCAAATCCTCTGTGGATAGTAGGAAAAGGGGGAGCCAGGGGATCGAGGTCGTTATAACAGCTATAAAGAGCCCGGGATCTAGTGAGACTCTCTTCATAGATGCAGACGATGGGATAGAGCTAAGGACTCTGCTAAACATAGCTAGAGGAGGAGCTATACAGGCAGGTTTGGAAGCAAGAGTTAATCGAGCGAATCTAAGAGCCATTAGTAGCCTTATGAATAGGAATTGGCTGCTTCTATTCACAAGAGGCAACATGGATCGAAGGCTGGTGGAGGTTATATCGAGGCTTGCTAGCTCGGGTAGGATAGTGAGTCTTAGGAGGATCATATTTGAGATTGATATTAGAAGGGGTGTTGATATAGTTTCTCCAGACTTCTTCATGCTACCAAATAGGTATTGGATCATAAAGGATGAATATGGGGATTATATTGTGATAAAAAATATAGAGGATGGGAGAGAGCTGGAGATAAATAGGCGATATGTTAAGCCCTTTATATCTTTTAGTGACTATCGTAAGGAGAGGATCATGTTTCTCCATGCGCGACACTATATACTATCGATCCCTGAGGAGGGTATTGATAGACTGCAGAAAGATCTTGTGAGATATATTGAGTGGGGCATGAGGAGCGGTGCTGCCGCATCTGCAATTAGAAAATTCGGCTCCTCTTGGTATAGCTATCTATATAGGAGGATCACTTCTATGAGGCCCTATGGGGTTGTTTTCATCCCAGCAATGGTTGACATAAGTATTCTTAGAAATAGCTTCTATGCGGTAAGCAGTAGCAAGTATGATGTGATCGCTGATGGGGATCTCTATACATTGGGTAGAGCCACAAACTACCATAATCTCTTGGCAGTCTGGTTCAATAGCACACCATTCCTATCGATCATAGCTATGCTGTGTAAAACCTCCAAAGGCTCCTGGATCTTCTATGATAAGCAGGACTACCTAGAGCTCCCAGCACCGAATGTTGGGAGGATAGAGAATAGAGAGCTTATTGGTGAAAGCACCCTTTTATTGAATGACGTGGTTAAGGAGGTGCTACCCCCACTCGAGGAGCAGATCTTGGGTAGGCATTGGGTGAGGGAGAGGATAGATGGGCTTGTATCAGCATATATAGGTCTTAGGGGGGAGGAGATGGAGATTATGAGGGAGTCCCTTCTAGAGAGCATCTCAGAGCTAGCAAGAAGAGCATAGCCTTCCAGTAGCTATGAATGACTTTGTACTAACATATCTATTTCTTATCCTTGCAAGCGCTGTAGCTAGCCTCTCGATCTCCTCATAGGTGTTATATATATGTGGGCTAGCCCTAACACTCTTCTCAATCCCTAGGCTCCTATGTAGTGGGTAGGCACAGTGATGACCTGATCTAACCGCTATACCCTCAAGATCTAGTTGGAAGGCTAGTTGATGAGGATCTAATCCCTTTATATTAAAGCTCAGAACCCCAGCACCCCTGTCAGGTGGAGGGCTATAGATCTCTATCTCATCCCCAAGGGTTTCCCTCAATAGCTTCTCACCATAGCTCTGGAGGCTCCTCAGATATTCTAGAACATTATCCATACCGATTCTCATGAGGTATCTAGCAGCCTCTCCAAGCCCTA
>JAWAXC010000156.1 GCA_038897115.1 Sulfolobales archaeon
AGAGAGGACAAGACCAGGAGCAACAACAGCTGAGATAGCAAGCTGCTGGCCCACAGCCCAGGAGCTAGGCTTCAGAAGCGAGGAAGAAGCATTCCTCCTAGAATTCGGCCATGGAATAGGGCTGAGCCACAGAGAAAGACCACTGATCTCGAGAGCAATATCCTTCAACTACCCAGTAAGGATCCAGGAGAACATGGTCCTAGCACTAGAAACATGGGCACCATCAGCAGACGGTACAGGAGCCGCGAGAATAGAGGTAGAAGTAGTGGTAACAGATACAGGCCCAAGAGTAATAACCCTATTCCCAGCAGATAGACTCATCTCAGTCCCAAACGAGAGGCCCTACTAACAATAAGCCAACAATATTAAAAGCTAGCCCAAGAGAAAACTGAAAACCTCCTATCTATCCACACCTATTCAGCCATTATAGAGGAACAAGGATTCAGCAGTAATTACGATAATTACCATCTCCGCTAGAGAGACTATGCAAAAGCTATGAATATCTCATATGCAGATATCTGGTATAGAGATACCGATCTATATCCTCTAGAGAGGCCATCCTTCCCAGAGCTCACAAAGGGCTAAGGTGTAGCTGGATTAGCTTTTCCCTCTATACCTCTCCTCCAAATATTCCTTCATCATCTTTATTATATCGGTCTTTATCGATGAAACCTCACTATATACTAGCTCTATCTTTCTCTCGAGTGATTCAAATCTCTTATCCACTGTCTCAAATCTCTTATCAATTGCCTCAAATCTCTTATCTATTTGCTCGAACCCTTTATCTATATAGCCTTTTAGATCGTCTATCCTCTTATTAACCTGATCAATCCTCTTATCCATCTCATTAAGTCTTTCATTGATCGAGCCCTTCAGATCATCTATTCTTTTATCCACATATTCCTTTAGATCGTCTATCCTCTTATTAACCTGATCAATCCTTTTGTCTACCTCGCTAAACCTCTCATTAATAGATCTCATGATCTGGCTTAGATATAGCAATATAACCTCTTGATCAGATAGCTTTTTACCCTCAGCAACCTTTCTCGCAATCCTCTCTACAGCCTGCTCGAGAACCTTTGCTAGGAGAGCCTCAGAAGCTATTGTCAGGATATCCCCCTCCACAATATCGCCTAGCAAGAATAAATAGAGGCCCACTCCTCCTTAACTACCTCAACCCCTGCTAGAGCGGAGCTCGAGGATGACGAAGATCTATTTCGAGATAAACCCTTTCAACTTAAAGCCTACCCCCTAAGGCTGGGAGGAGGTCAGCCTCCTAAAGGCTGAAATACCTTTGATTGTTTTTGGGGCTTTTATATGAATTCATGGTTAAGACTTTTCAAGGCTATTAAATATGCTGACACACATATGAGCTCCGAAGGTTATAATTATACAGTGACCCCTAGTTCCCGAAACCCATGGCTGACCGTGGGGAGGGGGCTAGGGGAAACAGTGAGGAACCCGAGGGTGGCTAGAACCGCTCTCGAGCGAACGGTAGGCTTTTAATTGTAATAATCTATGAAATGAGCTAAGCGGTATCCATCAATATAACCCTGGTGACTCCCATGAATAATAAGTAGGTGTCGAGGGAGAGTTTATGCTGCAAAGCATGGGTAACTATTAATCCTCCTGTCAAAAGAAGGTTTTTTGTTATAAGCAATGGTTGAAGATATTAGAGATATTTAAATGTGCTGAGGGAGAGTCAAGAACTGGAGAGGTATATGGTGAATGCTATAAACCGAGATAAAAGATATAGAGTTGGCCATATAGTGGTTAAGAAAAGGCCTAGAATCGGGTATATGACCCCTTCCCCGCCCTGAAGGGCGGGGTTTTTGCTGGGGTCTCGGGTGTTACCCCCCTTTGCGGGGGCTACTCCGTTGTGGTGGACTATGCAGGATAGTGGTTTCTTTATATGCATAGGTGTTTTTCCTGTTGCTATCTTCATTATGTTTAGTGCTCCGTTTAGATCGCTGTGTAGCTTATGCCCCAGCGGGCATGTCACCACTCCTCTATGCTCTCTCCTAACTTCAACCTCGTGGTATGCACATCTGCTTGATGTGCCATATTCTATTACCTCATACACCCTCATACCATATTCCTGTGCCTTGAGCTCGATTGTTTGGATTAGCCTGTGGTATGACCAGATATTCACGCTAAACTTGTTACCACTATCCTGGGATATGTTATATGGATATCCTATGTATATCGTTGATACCCCGAGATCATGCAGCATTCTGATCAAATGAGAGGCTAATGTCCTGTATAGGTGTAATAATCTCCTATATAGCTTTCTGAATAGCCTCCTCCTCTCTCTTCTTAGTTCCTCAGCCGCCTCAAACTCACCTATATTCCTTGCTATGGCTTCTAGAGATTGTATCCCTGCTATCCTCTTCTCGAAGTAGAAGTAGTCCTCCTTAGCCCTCACACCCTTGTACAAGAGCCAGGTACCATCATCAACAACAACGCTTGCCATAACATTGATACCAAGATCAATCGAGGCTATCCTATCACCCTTTGGAGAGGCTATCTGGATAGTTTTTCTCTCGCCCCTGACAATATGCATGGCTTTATTGCCATTCTTTGTTGTCTCTACACCGACCTCGACTGGTATGTGTGCGTACCACCTATTGACAGCATCATCATATATGATCTCTAGCCTCCCCTGCTTCCCATACCATCTAAGCCTACCAACGAACTCTATCTCCATGTTGAAGTCCTTAAGGATCAGCTTCCTCCTCTCAACATCAACAACAAATCGATCCTGCCTAACCACTATGATCTTCCTTCTTTTGCCCTCCCTATCCTTCCAATACCCAGGCGGGCTTACCTTATTCATAAACGGTGGCAATCTCCCCTCCTTCATAGCCTTTAGCTGTGAGAAGAATGAGTTCTAGGCCTCGTTATTCTTTTCTGAATAACAGCCTGGGCGTTAACACCCAGGATGCCCTTATATTTCTCATAGTACTTCCTCCAGGTTCCCTCGAAGTCCACCCGCTGGTTTCTAAAGAACTGTTGTCTCCTCTCGTAGTTAAGCTCATTATACAACCTGGCGCAGACATCAGCTAGCCACAGCAGCTTCCTATGCTGGTACCATTTGGCATTAGACAGACAACATTCGTCCTTATATTGGAGAGGTGGGCCTCCGAGATGGTGGGTATTGCGGGGGACAGTCGGCCCCCGCCCCTCATCCTAATAGATTGACCCACCACCTCGGAAGCCCAGAGCATATATCGAAACAAAAACATAGAAACATAACCCCGCCTTTAAAGGCGAGGTTTGGTAACTATTATATATCATGGTGCGTGTAGGGTAGCTGTTATAGAGCGTGATAAGGTGTCAAAAGACGTTGAATCTGATCTCGTGGTATCACCTGTTGAGAAAGAAATTCTTATGAGCGATGCTCTTATAGAAGAGCTTGGCATAGTGCTAATAAGTCCTAGGAGTGGTTTATGGAGATTCATTGATGATCCGCCTGAAGCTATTAGAAGATCCTATAGTCCTCAATATTGGTACTAAGAGGTATATGTTATTATCAGACTCTCTAATAGCCTTGCTATCTCCCTCGCGGCATTCTCAGCCTCACCCTCCTTATTATATATTATATTAACTGTTGCTCCTGTAAATGACGCTACCACTAGTGCTTCCATCCTATTCATTCTAGTCATCTCCTCTATGATCTTTGGATCTGAGTAGTCAGCCCTCCTCCTACTAGGATCCCTAGCCTGCCTCGCAATAATC
>JAWAXC010000157.1 GCA_038897115.1 Sulfolobales archaeon
GGTTCATCACGGTTTCCCCTAGCCCCCTCCCCACGGTTCACCCATGGGTCTCGGGAACCAGGGGTCACTAACACTCATAACCTCCAGAGCTTATAAGTTTCCCTGAATATGAAGAATTCTAGAAACAATCAAAAAAGAAAACAGCCAAGCACTGTGATGAGGGCTTTGGCGTGTTCCAAGGTCTACTCTAAGATCCCGAGGGCTATAGAAGTTGAAAACCCTATGCCTGGCAGGCAATGCTGTATAGGGGGATTTTATATGCATATTCAATACTGGATCTCGAAAAACCAGTTCTTATCAAGATAGAGCCGCCGGTGGATAAGAGGGAGAGGCTAAGAACAATGCTGGAGGGGAGGAGAGTAACTGTTAGAGGGAAGACATACTGGGTTGGAGGTCTTCTGAAGAAGATTAGAGGAGAGAGGATAGCATCATGGGTATACCTAATGCTGAAGAAATCCATCAAAGCGATAGAGGAAACCTGTAGAGGGAGATACAGGATAATAAAGATCTAGGCTTTGAAGAATATTATGAGGCTCTAGCCTTCTACACGTTTTCTGCCCTAGTTTTGCTGGCTGTTGTTCTCTGTAGCTGTATTGTTTCTAGCTTTTCTAGGTCTCTCCATATCTCTATCTCTATATTGTTTATTATTATGTAGTGTCTATTCTGCTGGCTGCTGTCTATATATATGTATTTGGATCCCCATGGGAATTCATGGGTTTTAAACCCTCCCGAGTGCATATGCCCATTAATCACTAGCATCGGTCTTATGATCTTTATTGCTTCTAAAGCTGTTCTAGACCCTATACCCTCCACCATGAATGGGAATAGGTTTGGCAGATAAGGCGTCTCGTGGATTAAAAGGATATCTACTATATCACCTGCAAGCCTCCTAGCTATTTCCAGGAACTCCTCGGGTTTCCTCCTAGGAACCCCTTTTCTCTGCCTGCGACCAGTTGATATGATCCCGCTTATGCCTGTGACACGGAGACCTCCTATATCATATACTCTTCCATCATCCATAAGCACTGGTAGATATTCATCGGATCTAATATTATATAGCTTTGAGAGGACATCCATGTTCTCGTGGTTACCATAGATTGTGAGTACAACTGTTCTCCTAAGCAGCTCGTAGAACTCACCAACATTAACAGCAGTGCCCCAATCACCGCATGACAATAGATATTCAGGGCTATGATAATCAACAATAGATAATAGCCACTCCCAAGCCATACCCTCATCAAAACCCCTATAGATCCTCTTGTCATAGTGCAGATCGCAGATAACCATGATCCTCAAATCAAGCCGCCCCAGCTTTTCTTCTCCCCATATAATATCCCTTCAAGAATCAAATGTTTAAGTGCTATTAGCTTCTAATAGCCTCTGCTGCTATGTTGAGGATCTCGGTATATAGATTCTTTGCCCTATTCTTGATATCTGTTGGTAGTGGTTCTTTTGATGATGCGTGTTTATTCATCTCCTCTAACAGATCTAGTAGATCCTTTGTTATCTCGTTAAGACGTTTAACATCATATGTTGAGAGGTGTCCCGCGGCTATTGCGTAGAGGGCTAGCATCTCCTTTGGTAGCATTTCGAATGCTTCTCTATACTCATCGTATAGCCTTCCCACCAGCTCGATAACACTATCTCGATCCCTATCTACGCTCCTAGCAAGCTCGAAGATCTCTCTATACCAGTCGAATGCTATCTTCTCACCCATGCCGAGGCTCTCTATGCTATACTCCTCATACACCCTTGTAAGCAACATCTTCAAAGGCATGAAACCATACTCTCTAATCACCTTATCTATAACTCTTTTCACATCCTCTGGGAGAGAAGGCGGCTCTCCCAAGGCTATATATCTCACCTCGGGTCCAGCATCAACATATAGACGTTCCGATCTAACCAGAGTATCAAGAGCATCAAGAACCTCCCTTGAGAAGGGTCCGAAGAACCATCGCTTCCACCCAACACCTGTAACTCTATGCCCAAGCTCCTTAGAAGATATAGCATCGACTAGGAATAGAAGCTTCGTCAAACGCGTACGCCCAACACCCCTTGGGAAGCGGGAGACCATATAGAGTATAATATCGCTCAACAGCGGAATAGCGATCTTCACCCCCATATCTAGATCCTAAAAACTTAAGAGAAAACAGCTATGCCATAGCTTCTCTGATAACGTCTTCTGGGGAGATCCTCCGGCTTCTCTTCCTAGCCATTGCTTTTAATGCGTGGTAGTATGCTGGGATCTGGAATGCGTATTCCCTGCCTATCCATGGTTCGCTGGGGATCTCTGAGATCTTATCTGCAGCTGCTATGTATATAGCTATGTTTCTCTTGAGCATCGCTGTCTTGAAGTCTATGTCTGCATCGTCTATATTGCTAGCAGCACTCCAAAGCTCCTCCCAGAGCCTCTCCCCAAAGGTTTTCTGCATCTTCTCTACAAATTTCGAGAGCCTCGTTAGAACCTCTCCCTCAAGCCATCTCTTCAACCCTCTTTTCCATATCCTCTCCAGAGCCCTCGGGTTCCCCCCAGCTAGTCTCCAGAGGAGCTCTCTAGACTCTTCAGAGCCGATCCCGAGCTCCCTAGCGACCCTATAGTGAAGCCCTATCTGGGTTATGAGCTCCTCAGAGGAGATCCTAGATAGGTTCCACATAAAAGCCCAATTAACCTTGCCACCTACTATATCCATGATCTCCTCCACTAGTGCGTCACTTGTTAATACTGCAACAGCTATCGATCCCCTTCTCCTAGAGTAAACTCTATTATCTTCCCTTATATCGTTTGCAAACACCTCTAGCCAGTCCCTAAAGGCTCCCAAGCTCTCCCTACCGCTAGCCCTGGCCTCATCCAGCACTATCAATATATTCTTACCTTTCTCAAACTTCCTAGCGATCCTATCTACTAGGATTGCTATGAGCTTCGCTGCATCCACCAAACCCTTAACAACGCCCGACTGATCTAAAGAACCTCCGAGGCTCGATACTGCTTCTGCAAGCAACCCCCAAAGATCCTTAGAGCTATATGCCCTAGACACATCCCAAGAAACCCTGGGCTTTGCAGAGACATAGACGAGCTCATAGCCGCTTTCAAAACCCTCCCGCTCAAGCTCTGCAAGGGAATATCTGAGAGCACTAAATAAAGTGCTCTTACCACATCCCTTGGGTCCATAGAGAACAGTGATCCAGCCACCCTCAACAACACCCTCCTCATCAACCATATTCCAAACCTCAGCCTCTCGATCCACAAACCTCCATGGGATATGTTCATCCCTTATCACATACCCATGCATCCTAGAAACGATCTCATCAATCATGTGTTTATCCTCACCCTTGATCCTCTCCTCTACAGCCATACCCTGCCCAAAATAGATACCTTAACAGATATATAGAAAGAGCAGAAGCTATAGCCCTATCTCTTTTCTCTATTTTCTCTGACCTCCTCCCCGCCCTAAAGGGTGGGGAGGTTTGGGGCTACATCCCCGGCTTCCGCCGGGTTTAGCCTCACGCCCGGTCTTAGGCGTGTTACCCCTACCCCGCATAGTGCGGGGCTCGGGGTTATGGCTCTACTCTTAGCTAGTATGTTGAATGCCCCCACGAGGTCTGCGTTGAATACGATGTTATGCTTGTAGCATTTGAACAGCCCTCTCGATATTCTCTTGTGATTCTCTATTGCCCTGCATATTGGGCATGTTCTAGATGTATCCTT
>JAWAXC010000158.1 GCA_038897115.1 Sulfolobales archaeon
CTCTCATTTCATTATACCTCTTTATACCTTCCGACAAATCAACGTCATGATAAACCCTAGCCGAGCCTAGGGTTACGTTCTTATATCCTAACTTTTTTATCTTATATTGCAAATACCCATCTTCTCCATTCCAAGGTATTCTCTTCCAAGGAATTAGCCCAGCTTTTCTAATCGCCTCTTTACGAATCATGTAACTATTAGCAAAAGTATCAGCTTCTATTATCTTGTCCTCTAAATCCTTACATTTACAATTAGAATACAAATAGATTGTTCTTCTCATAATTTTTGAATAAACTGCACCAGCGTACATTACTATTTCTGGTTTTTTGTAGTAACAAGTAACTGGAGCTATTACCCCAACTTCTTCATGTTTTATCGCATAATCATACAATTTCTCTATTGTGTCTCTTTCTATCACATTATCATCATCAATGAAGAAAATGAATTCGCCTTGGCTAGCTTCAATTGCATCATTTCTAGATTTCGCTACTAACGTTGGCTTATCATGTTTGATATAGATCACATCTGGAAATTCATTCTTTATCATGTCTTCAGTCCCATCAGTAGAGGCGTCGTCCACGACTATTATTTCAAAATCGTTAAAGGAGGAATTCTTCACGGAATATAAGAGCCTTCTCAACTTCTCTTTCCTATTATATGTTGGAATGGCTACAGTAACCTTCATGATGAGAGTAAATAAATAACTGGAAAAATAAAATTTATGCAACAGGATTTTGCAATTTCACTGAAGTTAAGGCAATTTTTACTCACATTAAAAAGGAAGTTAATTTACAAGTAAATTTCTCTTTTAATCTAAATTTGATGACGTATTATAGATTTCTAATAATTTATTCGCAAAATCGCTAAGCACTTTATTCTTCTCAAAGTTAGAAGCTCTTTTAACCGACATTAGAGAAAGTTCATCGAATCTTTCCCTATCCTTCTCATAAATTTCCTTAACTTTTAAAATATTATCTATAGACTCTTGATCATTCAAAGCTATGAAAAGCGGATTAGCAAGAAAATTATATATAACATTAAATTATTATCTGATTTTCAATAATTACATAATAAGTTAGTCCAAAAAAAGATAACTTTTTCTAAGTGCGTTGTAAAAACACTCTAACCAAATAACGAGAACATATTAGTAAGCATTAGCATTAATGCTAATAGATGTAATTAAATTAACTATTACTTATTTTACACCTTCTTTGATGGCTAAGAAAAATAGCCATGATAACTTTTTTAATTCTAAAAAGATTAAGAGGGTTAAAATGATGAGTGCTAAGATTAACGCCATAATAATGACACATATAACTCATAATTGCTCACATTTATTAGTTAAAATGCCTTCCCTAAAAAAGGGAGAAAAACGTGAAGGAGGTTTGCGAAAATCATGAATCCAATAATTAATTATCTTAAGAGTCTTAGCATGACTACTGTAAATATTTTAGTAGCTTTCATTTTCTTCATATTTACTGCAAAGATAACTGAACCAGCATTCTTCGGTAAAATTGCGATAATTCAACTTCTTGAAGCGATTACCTCATTTTATGCAATCCTTAATACAAGTATTATAGTAAGAGAAGTATCTTACATGTACGCGCAAAATAATATAGAAAAGAGATTTCTTAGCACAGTCTTAGTAACTCCATTCTTAGTTTCACCGTTTTTCCTAATTCTTTTAATCTTCCCAAATTATGTAAAACTAACAATACCATATTTAATACTTTACTTGTTTTATACATATTCAAGCTCAATATTAATTGGTTTGAATAGATTTACTGAAAATTCAATAATTGGCATAACTTTCCTTATAATAAGATGGGGGGTTTCACTTATCGCTGTTATTTATCATAATATCTATTTGTTTATCCTAATTTGGACTTTAGGTGGGCTTTTAACCAGCTTATCATCCTTTCTAATAATATACAATCATGTTAAAGGATTGCCCTTAGTTTTTGATTATAATATTTTCAAAAAAGTCTTTAAAGAGGGCTTACCGTTTTATTTATCAAATTTCTCTAATTTTCTGAGTTCTCAAGGGGATAGGATTACTACTGCTTATTTATTAGGCTCTGCTGATCTAGGAATTTATCAATTTTCGGCACTTCTATCTGGAGTACCTAGTATGATGATTAATGCCGCAAATTATGCTCTATTAACGTCTTCCTCATATTATAAAGCAAAAGGTAAGGACGAATTAAAAATGAGTAAAATAGCGTTTAAGGTCACTGCGATAATGTCGTTTATTATTTCAATCTTATCTTTACCAATTGCGTATTATCTAGTTCCAATTCTATTCCCAGCTTATAAGAGTGGTTTACCAGTGATTACAATATTACTACTAACACTTACTCTTACTATGCCGATAAATATTCTAACTCAGTTAATTATAGCCTTCAAGAGAAATTTGAGGCCATTTACCTTCTTGTCAATAATTACTGGACTAACAGTGGTTACTACATCCTTTATTCTAATTCCTAGGTTAGGGATTTTAGGAGGGGCTATTTCTCAATTATTATCCTCAATAATTAGTTCTTCATTCATCCTATGGTATTCTTTATATACTAAAGTATTTGAATTAGGGAGAAAGGAGTTAGTTGTATTATCACTAATTCCATTAATTTTCGCTTATGAGGTATTTCTTGATCCTTTCCCATACCCCCTCTTCTTCGACCTACTTTTGTTATTATTTCTGATTCTCTTTTTTAAGAAGATAAGGTTATTTGAAAGTGATGAAAAAGAAATAATATTTTCCTTTCTAAATGATAAATTGAGTTTTATGAAGACTTTGATGAAACTACTTTTATAAAAGATATACCGTTAGAGATTTCTTATCTCTATTACGAAAAGGTATCATCTGTGTTAATTGCAGAGATTATGTGTATCATGAAATTCTTGCTAGCTTATTAGTTCTTTTAAAAGCATTTTTCTCGTTTGCACGATTTTAAGATTTAGTAGTAATTTTACTCTTTCGTATATTAAACTGATTTTGAGAATCCCTCTTTAAATTAAGTTAATATTTCTTTCCAAAATCCTTCTTGCCTGAGAGTTTGATGATATTAAGGAAGTTATTTACCTAGTTAGAAAGGGGTAATTTTCCATTCTATATTTCTATTCCTAAAAAATCACCTTCAATAGCTAACCTTATGGTTAATAAGAGAATCACCGAATCTAAAATCATCCTAAACTTTTTGATTTTTATACGTTATTTTCCCTATTATTTCTTTGGATTTAAGAGGTTCGCTAATAAAAGTCAAAAGAAAAATTAATATTTACGATTTTCCGCATACTGGCTTAGCATAACTTCCTAATATCCAAGTTCTAGTGAAGGTTCTAAAGCTTCTCGTCACATAATAGCAGGTAAATATTTCTTAACATCTAGGACTAGTTAGAGCCTATAGTTTGAATATAATCTAACAAATAATTAATTATTACAACTTTACTTTTAGTGATCTAAAATAAATATAATATGATAAATAATTAAAATTAAATACTTTCTGTAAATGATTTTCTTTCAACCTCAGCCTTTTTAAAAACTACAAGACTTCTTCATAAAGCTGAAAATATTTCATAACATTTTAAATATTATCTTGTAACTGGCTACAGTTTTAGTATAGAAAGGTTTGACATAAGGGATTTAGCACAAATCTCTAATAATTATTCTAGCTGGATCTGCTT
>JAWAXC010000159.1 GCA_038897115.1 Sulfolobales archaeon
ACAGCTGCTATTGGCCTAGCATTTATAGATTGGAAGGCATCTCTCCTAGATGTATGCATCTTCCTAACCCTAGTCCCCCTATGGATAGCTATCTCCGTATCGGAGGTGCTCATATGCATAGCAACAACTGACTCGGCGAAGGGTGCTTTAGATGCCGCTATTAAAGCCCCTATGAAGTTTAGCGCAGCATCTGTGCTAGGCCTATCACTACTCCTCTGAGAGCCTACGAAAACAACTGGGGTTCTCATATCCTGTATAGCAAAGGCTATCGCAGATGCCGTATACCCCATAGTATCTGTGCCATGTGTAACCACTATTCCATCATAGCCGCTAACCATAGATCTATATACTGCATCGGCAATCCTCTCCCAATACTCAGGCTCCATATTCTCTGACAATATGCTCATTATAATCTCAACATCTATAGATGCAACCTCACCCGCCTCAGGTATAATCTCTAGAAGCTCCTCAGGCGTCATAGCAGGTCTAACAGCACCTGTATCGTATTCAACCTTAGACGCTATCGTACCCCCTGTTCCTATGACCTTCACAGAGGATCCAGGGCTCTTTAACGCTTGGGATCCCATCCTCTGCCTCTGATCCACAGGCTTTCTCCTGCTTATAACCTCTATATAGGTGTTGCTATCGATTCTAACACCAATGTTGTAGCCGCTGCCAAGCTTGATCACAAGTATATCTGGGGCTGAGTATGAGTGCTTAGGCATCACAATACCCTCATACACTATATCGCCCTTCCTAACCCTAACAAGATCGCCAACCTCTAACCCAAGATCCTCAGGGATCCCCATGCTATTCCCACATATTATTAACGCCAAGCCTATATTATAATGAGGATAGATGCTGGCAATCAAGCCAAAGAGCTTCTCAATAAGGGTTGGGGATAGAGAGGTTGAGATAGGATCTAAGGCGATAGAGATACTAAGGATAGTCAAGATGAAAGGAACGTTAAAGGCTGCATCAGAGGAGCTAGGTATATCATATAGAGGTGTTCTAATCACCATTAGGAAGCTCGAGAAAGAGCTGGGGGAGAAGCTTATAGAGACTAGAAGGGGTAGAGGGGCTAGAGTACGTCTAACCAGGCTGGGCGAGGAGATCCTCGATATATATCTAAGCACCAAGATAGAGGGGATGAGCTTCAGAAATAAGATCCCTGCGAGGGTTATCTCGATAGAGAGGGAGGGCATGTCAGCAATAGTAACTGTGGAGACAGCACCATCAACGGTAAAGGCATTGATAACAGGTGAAGCCTTGGAGGAGCTGGGGCTGAAGATAGGGGATCTAGTTAATCTAGTTATAAAAGCTTCAAATATAGCTATAATCAAGTAGAGTGTCTATATGAAATGACAACACATAGATCTGTGAAGATAGTAGCTGGGCTAGATCTATCGGGGAGTTATAGGAGATGCAGCGGCTACTCAGAAATAGATATAGAATCTAGATCCATAGCTAGGGCTATATGCCTCTATAGAGACGAGGATATAATATCAGCAATAGCTAACAGAGTATCTGTAGTAGCTATAGACGCCCCAATAGCTAGAGAGGCTAGAATGAGGGAGCTAGATAGAATAGCTATTAAAAGGGGATATAGGGTATTACCACCAAGCCTTGGTGGGATGAGGATGCTTACCCAAAGAGCATGGAAGATCTATTTAGAGCTGACAAACATAGGTGTAGAGGTTATAGAGACACATCCAAGGAGCGCTCTCAAGAGCTCAGGCCTAGATAGCCTCGAAGATCTGCTGAATATCTATGGTATAAAAGCGGCACCAGAGATCATTGGTAGAAGCTGGGGGAAAGATATAAGAGACGCTATAATAGCCTCCATAGTAGCATATTGCTACTATATGGAGAGAAGATGTGTTGAAGAGATAAGGGCTTCCGATGGAACGCTATATCTGCTTAAACCCTTGCTAAAGAGCTAGAGCATCACATATCTATCCGAGATATAAGAGCCTGTGAACCTATGGAGAGAAGAATATAGCCAATTCTATTGTAAAGATTTGTTAAGAGCTAATCCATTATACATTATATTCGCGGAATGATCACAGATCGATTTTCGGAGAAGGATAAAAAGATCTGGGGCGTGGCTAGGGGATCAACTCTGTTTTCCACCTCCTCCACCTCTGAGGAGGGTTCTCCTGAAGATCTCCATCTTAAGCATTTGGATCGCATATGCAGGATCAACTCCTTTGGGGCATACACGGCTACAGGATCCTGCGAATTCACATGACCAAACACCCTCGAATGTGTCTACATGCTCAAGCCTTGAGACCCCGCCCTCATCCCTTGAGTCTGCGTACCATCTATATGCTTGAGCCAGTGCTTGGGGGCCTAGGAACCATGGTTTCTCAGCAACTACTGGGCATGCTGCTACGCATAGGCCACATTTTATGCAGTATGCGAATGGTATGAATTCCTCTAGCTGTTCTGGGGTCTGCATATACTCCTTCTCTGCTCTGAACTGCTCCTCCTCATCCTTCCTGATTAGATATGGCTTCACATATCTATGCTTCTTGAAGAAGTCCGACATATCGGTTGCAAGGTCTCTCAGTATTTTGAAGTTATACATAGGCTCAACAGATATCCTCTCACTTCCAAGCCTTGTTATGTTGGTCTCACATGCAAGCCTTGGAACACCGTTTATAACCATTCCACATGAGCCGCATATACCCATTCTACAGCTATATCTAAGAGCTAGGGTTGGATCCTGGGTCTCCACTATCTTTAGAAGCGCATCTAGAACCGTGGCGTATCTATCAACCTCCACCTTATACTCTCTCACATAGAACCCCTTCTCAGGATCGTATCTCTTCACAGCTATAACAACGCTTTTAAGACCCTTTCCCCCCTGCATATCTAACCACCCCTATGGCCTCCCCTTATAACATATAGGATCCCGAAGACACCGAATAATAAAGATGCTATGAGGAGGAGTATCTCTAAGGGCTTTACAAGGATCCCAGCTGGTTGTGGGAGGAGCGTTGCCACCATGACTAGCCACACAAGAACCATAGATCCGAAGTAGCCTAGATAGTGGAATAGCATGACCCTGCTAGCCCTAGCCATAGAACCACCCCATGATAAACGCTATAGGGCCTATAACCCAGATTATCATCGCAACATATAGGGCTAGCCTGGCAACCATGGCTCTAGAGCTGTATCTCTTAACAAGCCTCTCCCTTATATTCTCCGCTATATGGCTGTAAGTAGCTCCCCTGCTATATATCATGAGAAAGCCCTTTGAAAGCTCGTAGAAGGATGGTGTTAGCAATACCCAGTATATAAGTGTTGAGACCCTGAATATGGTCTCTGTGATCTGTGTTTGTGCTAATATATAGGCTAGTATTGCGAGTGCCTCTATGATTGAGTATATAGATGCTATTTTATAGAAATGAACATGGATCCAGGCCTCTAGATCATATCTCCTCAGATCCTGTCTATTCACAGTCACATAGATCACCTCAGTACTTCCTCTCCTCAGGAGCCCACCTAGTTATCCTAACAGGTGCATAGCTAATATATGGGGGCTCCCCCCTTCTATAGAATACCAATGTGTGTTTAAGCCAGTTCACATCATCCCTCTTGGGATAGTCAAGCCT
>JAWAXC010000160.1 GCA_038897115.1 Sulfolobales archaeon
CAAGGGTTTCCCTCAATAGCTTCTCACCATAGCTCTGGAGGCTCCTCAGATATTCTAGAACATTATCCATACCGATTCTCATGAGGTATCTAGCAGCCTCTCCAAGCCCTATGAAACCCTCTATATTTGGTGTCCCGGCAACATATCTCCAAGGCATTGCCTCGAACTCCACCTCCAGGGTCTCGGGATCTAGCCTTGTGATCATCCCACTCCCAGCCTTGCCAGGCTCTAACATCTCGCCAAGGTCTCTCCTCATATATAGCACACCGGTTCCTGAGGGGCCGAACATCTTGTGACCGCTAAATACGCCTGCGTCTAATCCCAGATCCTTTACATCTACCTTCATATGGGAGACACTCTGAGCCAGATCCCCTATACATATAGCCCCTTCTCGAGATGCTATAGAGCATATATCCCTCAGAGGGTTTATCACACCATTCACATTGCTCACGTGAACAGCGACCACTACTCTAACCCTTCCCCTTGCATTTGATAGGATCTCCTCGAGGGATTCTAGCCTCGCAGCCCCATATCTATCCACATCGATCCATAGGATCTTGCAGCCCCTCAACCTGCACACATATCTCCAGGGCATTATAGTGCTGTGATGCTCAGCCCTTGTAAGTGCTATATAATCTCCCTCCCCAATTGCTGGGGCTAGGGATAGAGCTAATATGTTCATGGCATCTGTTGAGTTGAAAGCCGGTATCACCTCATCAACATCGGAGTTTATAAGCTTCGATATGGATTCGAGGGACTCCTCGAAGAGCCTTGTAGCATCTATTGTAAGGCTATACACGCCCCTTCTAACAGTTGCATAGCCCTTCTCATAGAAGTTCTTCACAGCCTCTATAACAGGCCTAGGCTTGGGTGTTGTAGCGTTGTTATCGAGATAGATATATCCCCTCTCCTCTAGATACTTGATCTCGGGAAAGTCCTCCCTAACCCTTCTAGGATCCAACACAAATTGCGACCACCACTACGCCTTCTACATCAACCCTTATAAATATACAGCTTCTTCGTGATGTTAGACTATTTTATGTAACTGTATTATGTAGATCTATACTTTTTAGCTGTTGACCTGATTTTCATTAGTGATATCTATGGGATGGCTTGAAGATCTTAGATCTAGGATTGAGATCACATCTAAGAAGATCTATCTTGACAACGCTGGTGCAGGACCCCTTTCAAGAGATGTAATTGAATCTATAAGATCTTTCCTAGAGCTTTGGAGCAGGGAGGGAGAGCCTTGGGATGAGGCTCTAGATCATATAGTTGATGCTAGGAAGGAGTTTGCATCCTTCATAGGTGCTGACTATAGATATGTTGCAGCTGTACCAGGTGTTACATATGGGTTGAACTCCCTCCTCTCCTCCCTTAAAATCAGGCCAGGCTCTAACGCTGTTGCGAGCCCTCTTAACTTCCCAACAGGGATCATATCTCTCCAAGCAATGAGATCATCGGGGCTTCTCAGAGAGGTAAGGCTTGCAAGGCCTAGAGGAGGTTATGTCCCTCTTGAGGAGTATGAAAGGCTTATAGATGATAACACAGCGATCGTCTTAGTAGACCATGTATCTTGGATAACCGGGTATAGAGAAAGGGTTGGGGAGATCTCTGAGATAGCTCATAGAAGGGGTGCTATTGTGATAGTAGATGCCTTCCACAGCGTCGGGGTTATAGAGGTTGATGTTAAGAAAGAGGGTATAGACGCCCTCCTATGCGGATCTTATAAGTGGTTGATGGGGCCCCACGGAGCTGGCTTTGTATATGTTTCAAATCAGCTTCTAGAGGATCTAGAGCCGAGGTTCTCGGGGTGGATGGGTATAGAGGATTCCGTGCTCGCGAGAAAGCAGAGGGGAGAAAGACTTTTCGAAAGACCATTCAACATAGAGGAATTTAAACCTGCTAGGGATGCGACAAAACTCGAGTGGGGAACATGGCCGGTAATAGCTTTTGAAGGGGTTCTAGCATCTATGAGGCTTCTGAAGAGGTTTGAAGCACCACATAGATATTCCACCCATACCTCAAGGCTTGTAGAAAGGCTTGCAGAAGGGCTTAAAGAGCTGGGGCTAAGGATAACAACTCCCCTTGATAGAAGCGCTGCTATAATAACATTCGAATATAGAGATCCATATACCCTTGCGGAAATGCTGAGAAGAGATGGAATAGTAGTTTCCCCAAGACCAGGGATAATAAGGGTATCACCCCATGTCTACAACACCATTGAGGAGATAGAAACATTCATAGAGGCTGTGAAGAGATATATAACCCCTTCCCAGCGCTGAAGGACAGGATTTCTGTTAGGGTCTTAAGCGTTTATCTAGGGATTTTAAGAGCGCTTAAATAGTGCCGAGCTAATACCTCCCTAAAAGGGCTTTAATAATCATTTATGAACCTTAGGTATTATTCGCTGGCCTCAGATGATTTTGAGGTCTTAGATAGAACCTTATCTTTCCATCTAGGTAGTCCCTTATAATCTCTCTCGCAGCTTCCTCTACATTGGGCTCCCCTCCCCTCATGATCCATCCCCTTTTAACTGCTAAAACCCTAAGAATTTCTATGGGGTCTCCTGAGATTCCATATGCATCACTTATTGATCCTGGGTTTCTATCTTCTATTCTCATAATCAGATCTATAGCTACTTTCACAGGATTCTCGATTCTCTCAGGAGGTCTTAGTCTTATGGTCATCTCAAGGGGATCTGCGTCTATTGGGAGAGCCCCAGGTGTGTCTAGTATATAGATATCATATATCCTGTGGAGCTGGACACCCCTGGTATAGCCTGGGGTTCCTGGATACCTGCTTGTTGTTGCAGAGCTTCTACCCTTGATCATGTTTATCAAGCTTGACTTACCCACCTTAGGGGCTCCGAAGAACGATGCTATAGATCCCTTATCAATGCTCTTTAAGATCCTCTTCAACATAGTTATATCCCTTTTAGAGGCACTTGTTGCTATACATTCAAAGCCTTTATCCATATAATATGAGATCCACTCTGCTATAACCTCTTTAGGGACGAGATCTGATTTGTTTAAAACTATTACAAGTCGCTTACCATTTTTAAGGGCTGTATTT
Organism: Sulfolobales archaeon; assembly: GCA_038897115.1. NCBI lineage: Archaea > Thermoproteati > Thermoproteota > Thermoprotei > Sulfolobales > Sulfolobales archaeon. The sequence continues at coordinate 3,076 of JAWAXC010000160.1, forward strand.
TCAAGAAACCTGTTTCTCAGGTACTCAGGTACCCTGGCATCGAGTATTTCGAAAACTACGTCAGAAGCTAAAACACTCTCAACAATCTCTCTCCTTGTTAAGAGCCTAAGAGGTGACCCAAGGATTCTCTTGGCAGGAGACACAGGATTCTCCTAATATTCATAGGATATGAGGATATAAACTCTGGAAACATACTCTACCCTTCTCTTAAGTTCTAGATTATATTGATTAAAAACTATGCTAGCGATCATTTTGTTTCCGCCAAAATACCTCATAGCTTGGGCAGTAAATGTTGATAGGGCATTCCCCGCATAGGGGGTTTCGAGACCTGCAATATCTTCTTCCAAGCGCTATTAACAGCCTATGGGCCTCCTCAGCCCTCTCGCCCCCGAAGAATTCTAACAGCGCTTTTGAAGCCTCCTCATAGGATCTTCTCGATACTAACCCCCATCTAATGGCTATCCTCATCGCATGGGTATCGACTGCGAAGTAAGGGGCTCCCCTGACTACTGA
>JAWAXC010000161.1 GCA_038897115.1 Sulfolobales archaeon
GTTTTAACCCTGAGCCTCTTAACATCTAGAACAGCTACAGATGTGCTCTCACTCCCAGTACCAGCTGTGGTTGGGATCGCTATCAGGGGTTTCAGAGGCCCTGGCGGTGCTAGCCCCTTCCCAATAGGCCTATTTATATAATCCTCTAGAGGGGCTGGATAGCTGTAGAGTAGATCTAGGATCTTTGCTGTATCTATCGTCGATCCTCCTCCAAGGGCTATGAAGCCATCGATCCTAAGATCCCTTATCTTCTTATACCCCTCGATCAGCTCCTCATCCTCAGGCTCTATCCTAACATCGCTGAACACCTCAACCCCTATACCCTCGGACTCTAGCGAGGATATCACATCACGGGCTATCCGAGAATCCACAAGCCTCTTACCAACAACCAGCAGGGCCCTTCTAACCCCCAGCCTCTTAGCCTCATAACCAGCCTCTCTATGGACACCCATGCCAAACTTTATCGTCTGTGGAAGGGATATTGTGAACACGGCATCGATGGACTCGGAATATACTATATATGGATCTCCCATATATCGAGCCCCAACATATATTTACCTTATCATCAGATATAAGTAAGAGACGCTGATCAGCTGGTATGGATATATCTCTATGCGGTGAAAGCATATAAAGCTCCTAGGCTGTGGTAACATGGTGATTTCCCCTGGGTGTTAGAAGAATATATCTCCTAGACTATGGATGGCTCGCAGGCGATGGTGGGTGGTTCCTCCCTGGCTGGGGTGCTACGACATATAGCGAGAGAGAGCCTAAGAGGGTTTGGATCGAGATCCCAGTCTCTGGAGCTCTGCTAGACACGGATGTCGGCTATATACTATTCGATACAGGTGTTGCTCTAGATGCTTGGAAGACACATACTAGGAATGTTATGGAGGCATTCCCATTTATAAGATATAGCGAGGAGAATAGGATCGAGAACCAGCTTAGGCAGATAGGGTTGAGGCTAGAGGATATAGCTGCGGTTATACACTCACACCTCCACTTCGATCATGTGGGGCAGACAGTAGCGTTTAGAGATCTAAAGACACCCCTTATAGTTCATAAGAGAGAGCTCCAGACAGCCCTAATGATGCTCTGGCTTGGTAAGGAGGGAGCCTATCAGTCAGCTAATCTCGAGCCTCTGAAGGGTGCTAACTGGTATATAGTAGATCTACCTGTGTTTGAGCTCACAGAGGGGGTGAGGCTATACTTCTCTGGGGGACATACAACTGGGCATATGACGCTTGCTGTGAGGACTAATAGGGGTAATAACTATTTCTTCACAGCGGATCACATACATATCCCCAGGGAGCTGGAGCTTGAGTCTAAGGGCTGGCTCTTAGGGGATTATGATGAGTGGCTTACATTCGTCAAGCAGATAAAGATCTGGGAGAGGATTGATAGGTATAAGCTTGTCATAGCCCACGATCCAGATCTATGGTCTAAATATCCAAAGATACCTAGATATCTTGAGTGATCTTCAGGCAAGGGCTAGATATACCTTTAAAACCCCTACCCCCCACGATATCGCCATTCCAATAGCTAGGGAGCATATCCAGCTCTTAGCAGCCCTCAAAAGCTGCTTCCTAGAGAATATGCTCATACCAGATGAGGCTGAATAGCCAGCTGCTGAGAGCATGAGGGCATATGTGTGGGAGAGGGGTAGCCCGAGGAGGGTTGCAATTGCGATCCCAGCTACAACTGATATCTGTATAGATGATGCGGAGAGATGCCTCACAGAGAACCATCTAAACATACCCTCAAGCATGGCAGAGCCTGGGAGCGAGGCTGCGGCTCCTCCAAGAGCTATTAGCCATAGGAGTCTATGGCATTCAAGGCTACTGAGAAACCCCAGCGTGTTTCCCCCCAGCAGGATCCCTGAGGCGATTGAGAGCATGGCTACAACAGCTCTCGATGCTCCGAGGATGGGGGAGATTCTCTTTGTGCTCCACAGTGCCATGCCTAGGATCTTGTAGATGGCGATGGTGAGTATAAATACTAGAAGCCCTGAGGCTAGCCAGAGTATAGATGTCCCTGTGATCCATGTATAGTCGATAAGGCCTACCGCTAGATCACCACCCACCCTGGATCCTATCAGGGCTATCGAAGCTGAGAATGGTATTCCGAGATATGTTGAGAAGAGCATTGGGATCAGGATAGCTATATAGGCTCCCAGGGCGCTATCCCACCCACATCTCTGGGGCGTCTTCATAGCCCAGCCGAGGGCGAGGGCTCCAAATGCTATCGAGATCCCCGAGGCTATCCTAGCTATCCTCCTATCTATCCCCATAGATATGAGTGGGCCTGCAACTACTACCGAGTTGTTATATGAGATCATTGCTGATGCTAGAAAGGCCATGGGGATTGAGAGATCCAATGCCTATACCATCCTACAGGAGTTGGAAGTGTATGATATATAGCTCTGGGTTTTTGCTGAGAACCTTCTTACCATAGATCTTCATGAGCTCCTTCAGAAGCTCGGCTCTATCTCTAAAACCATCTAGCTTTGCATCCTCATCACTCAGATCTGATAGCCTCTTCTTCTCAATATGCTTTATAACAGCCCTCCCAACCCTTGCAGTGCCAACATATATATCTACTATCTCGCCGACTCTGTAGTTGGATTTAAGCCTTATAGTAGATCTCTTCTCACCCTTCAATATATTCTCGGCATAGCTAAGCCTAAACACCAATCGCTTCATATCAACCAATTATATAGATTGTTAAAGGCTTATAGGGATTCCCAAGCATCTCCTAGCGATACACCTCTACCATATTTGTGATACATATTAGAAGCCCAACCCTTTTAAACTCTACTTGGATATTGATAAGGGGTATGTACTAGCTATGATTGATGCTCGATATGATCTCGATGTTCTGAGGGAGGCTGTTAGATATGCAGAATCACTTGGGGCTAGCTATGCAGAGGCAAGGCTCCACATATATTACTACGAGCTTTTGAGAGCCGATAACGGTGTTCTCAAGGACTACTCAATCACGAGAAGGGCTGGGGTCGGGGTTAGAGTTATATATGGCCGTAGGCTTGGCTTTGCATCTACAAATTCCCTCGAGAGAGAAGATCTAAGGGAGGCTGTGGCCAACGCTATTTCGGCTGCAAAAGCCACGCAGGAGGAGGTTGTGTTTGCTGATAGGGGGTTTATAAGGGGGTCTAGATCCTCTATATATTTAAAGGATCCCTTGCTAGTCCCTCCAGAGGATAAGATCAGGGTTGTTCTCGAGACAAATAGGGCGGGGCTCGGCGTAGATGGTATAAAATCGGCTGTGACTATGATGGGGATTCAGAGGGATGTAAGGGCTTTTATATCTAGCGATGCTGATGTCTCCTGGAGCGTCACAGCTGTTGGGATCTCCCATACAAGTGTTGCTGGTGAGGCAGGGTCTATGGAGAGGCTCCACGATAGCAGATCCATGGTTGCTGGCTGGGAATATATAGAGAGATATGACTGGGCTGGCTTCGCTAGGGAGGTGAGTGAAACAGCTAGGAAGGCTCTAAAGGCAAC
>JAWAXC010000162.1 GCA_038897115.1 Sulfolobales archaeon
ATCATTAATTCTATCAACCATAATATTAATAAAACTGGTAAGGATGACGAAGAAATAAGATATATAGGGGAACATTGCTGAGGTTGCTCTAATCTCTGTGGCTATCATCTGTTCTCGGGAGGGGGTCTCAACATCTATAGCTAGCTAATAGCTAAGATGATTACAAGGTTCATTCTAAGCTAATGGTCCTGTTTCTCCCTAGGTGTTCATTCTAATCATTCTATAGTTCATGGTCACACCTAGGGGTTCTACCTCGCCCACAGGGATCTCGGTATCTCTATGGGCTCATGGGTTGCTGTTGAGCCTAATGGCATGGGGCTCCCATCTAGGGTAGGCCCGCCTGGGCTTGGAGCAGTGCTCCCATCGCCCAGGCGGATCACTAAATAATATAATAACCACCAACTTATATAAGTCTTTCCAACAAACAACGAAAAGAGTCCCCCCGAGGGGATTCGAACCCCTGACCACCCGGTTTCCGCCCGTCCCACTACAGCCGGGCGCTCTGCCGCTGAGCTACGGGGGGCTCCATATAATTATTATAGGGTAACCCTCTTATTTATTTTTTTCTGAGTTATGACCCCCCTCCTCGCCTTAAAAGGTGAGGTTTACCAGCTATTTTATTATGGCTTTGGCGAGGGTTCTCTTCTCTGTTCTACTAGGTTTTTTATCTTCTCTCTTATGGTTATTGTTAGGTGGATCTCTAGGTCGTATTTTTCCTTCAAATCCCTTCCTGGGATCTTTATGCCTGTTGATGATATTATGACATAGCCTGAATCTAGGATCCTCTTTAACCCCTCTATATCCCCCCTTCTAGCCATGTTCTCTAGATATTCCTCTAATTTATAGTGCTCTGCTATCGCTCTCGTGCTCGGTGTTGAGCCACATACTAGGCATGTATAGTCTGGCATTAGGGCGTTGAATCCACATGCTGGGCATTCTGGTGGGAGTGATCTATCTCTCTGGATCATCCACTGTTTATTCCACTCAAGCCTCGCCGCTGCTAGATACTCATCCCTCCCCAGCCTCTTTGCCTCTCTATATAGCTTTCCAGCATAGCTCAGTATCCACGGGCCTAGGGCGGATGCTATGTATTCAAGCTGCTCCTCGCTGAGGCTCTCCCTCAGCTCTAGGATTCCCAGGGCTATTAGGGGTCTTATCCTATCCTCATTCCTCCTTATCCTCTTCACAACCGTATCGACATCGGGTCTCGACTCTCCGAGAACGATCTCTGTTATCTTGGTTAATATAGTTAGAAGCTCCTCTCTAGATAGCCCTAACATATCGAGGCCCAGCCTGGATGATATCTCATCTAGCCTCTCAGACACCCATTCCTCCAGATCGAATGCTTTTTTCCTTGCAGCCCTCCTAGCTCTCTTAGGCTTCTCCTCAGCCTCCTCCTTTTTCTCCTCCGCTTTAGCGCCTTTCTTTCTAGGCATAGGCATCCTATAGATACGATGCGCCTAAATACTAATATCCAATAATTAGATAGCTTAACATGAATCTGTTACTTTCACCCACCCCTCTAAGGTATTCCCGGCGCAATAGAATTTATTATATTTTTTGTAACGAGGTATTACATGGGATAGGGTGGCCCAATCAGTGAAAAAGACTAGGGAAATATATGGGGGAAGGGAAACAAGATATTTGACGCTATGTGTATGGGGTGGTGATCTATGTCAAGGGCTATAGATACAGAGACGTCTAAGGCTACGAGATCTGAGAAGGAGGCTAGACAGCTGTTCATAGTTGTTGTTAAGAGGGATGGCTCTAGAGAGGACTTCGATATAGGGAAGCTAGCGAGATCCATAGCATTGGCTATGAAAGGATCTGGGCTCGATGTAGGCTTAGTTGAGGAGGTAATAGATAGTGTTTATGAGGAGCTTGAGGATAGATGCGGCTCGCGAGAGATCTGCGAGATATTAACAAGAGATCTTGCTGATCTTGTTGAGAAGAGATTCATGATAATGGGTATCAGGGATCAGAGGTTCTTCGAGGCTGCTAAGAGATATGCCCTCGCAAGGATCTACCAGGATGTATATGGCGATAGATGGGATGGATCTTTCAGCGAGAGAGATCTTCTGCTTACCTATCAAGCTATAAAGGTTCTCGAGTCTAGGTACCTGCTTAAAGATCCTGAGAGCCTTAGATATATAGAGACGCCTCAGATGTTGTTTAGAAGAGTTGCCAGGGTTATAGCTTCTGTTGAGAAGCTATATGGCAAATCTGATAAGGAGGTAAGGGATCTTGAGGAGGAGTTCTACGAGTTAATATCATCCCTCAGATTCATCCCTAATACACCTACTCTAATGAATGCTGGTACTAGGTTGGGCATACTCTCGGCATGCTTCGTAATACCTGTTAGAGACTCTCTAGTAACACCTGATGGGGAGGGTATAATGGATGCCCTCAGAGCCCAGGCTATAATTCAGAAGATGGGTGGTGGAACAGGCTTCTCATTCTCCGAGCTGAGACCTGAAGGAGATGTGGTGGGATCCACAGCTGGGGTTGCCTCAGGACCCCTCAGCTTCATGAGACTCTTTGATGTAAACACGGACGTGATTAAGCAGGGTGGTAAGAGGAGAGGCGCTAACATGGGGATCCTACATGTTTGGCATCCGGATATTGAGAGGTTCATAGTGAGCAAGACTGGCGAGCTCAAAGATGTGCATCTGCAGAACTTCAACATAAGCGTTGGCATGTATGATGCCTTTATGAAGGCGCTTGAGAAGGGCGAGAAATTCCCCCTGATAAATCCGAGGAAGACACAGCTGAGACCAGGATCAGGTGATTCCAGGTTCTATGCCATTGTAAGGGCTAGACATAGCATTGAGGAGGAGTGGGTTCAAGAGGCTATATTGGATGAGCTTGAGGAGAGGGGAGGCTCTATCCCCCTCGACGAGTCTAGGATAATAACTTGGGAGGAGGCTTTAGCAATAGCGGAGAGGGAGGGTGCTATAGTGAGGTGGATAGATCCTAGGGAGCTCTGGAGGAAGATTGTGAGGGGCGCCTGGGACTCAGGAGATCCAGGGCTTGTCTTTATAGATACTATTAATAGGAGGCACTCCGTCTGGTATCTAGGCAAGATAAACGCTACAAACCCGTGTGCCGAGGAACCCCTCCTAGATTGGGAGCCGTGTAACCTGGGCTCGATAGATCTTGCTAAATATGTTGTAGAGGATCAAGGAGTGCCGAGGATAGATCTTGAGGGGCTGGCCAGGGATATAAGGATAGCTGTTAGGTTCCTAGATAATGTTATAGATGCTGCTAAGTGGCCACTACCACAGCTTGAGAGAGGGGCGAAGCTCACTAGAAAGATCGGCTTAGGCGTTATGGGCTGGGCCCACGCGCTGATAAGGCTCGGGATAAGATATGATAGTGTAGACGCGATCTATCTAGCATGGTATCTAGCTAGGTTCATATATTACCATGCATTGAAGGCATCCATAGATCTTGCGAAGGAGAAGGGGGCCTTCCCAACATTCATACCAAAGCTCTATAGACC
>JAWAXC010000163.1 GCA_038897115.1 Sulfolobales archaeon
CCAGGATATACTGGAAAACCTAAAAGTCCTTATGCAAGACAATAATAAGGAGCCGCGGTAGTATAGCCCGGACAAGCCTCGCGCCGAAAGTATGCGGGCCTTTCGAGCCCGTGACCCGGGTTCAAATCCCGGCCGCGGCACCTAAAACAAATGTAAACGATTCCATTGTTTCATGTCTCGCTAGTTTATTTCTGACTTAATAATACATTTAAATACTTTATAATCATTTCTAGCTATTGATAGTGTTGAATAGGGAGTTAAAGATGTTGAGAAGAACTGTGTTCTAGAGGGCTGGGTTAATAGGTTTGGTAGCAGGCATTTAGATAGATTGAAGATACATATAGGGAGATGCTTGGCTACGCTTTAAAACACAATGCCCCTCAAGAAACACTTTATAATATCTTCTACAACATGTTTAGGGAGAGATATCTATGGCTATCCACAAGGGTTATCAAGGGAATGCTATAGAGATGCTGTTAGAAGGGCAAAATCATTTAGAAAGAAGAAAAAGAAAGAATCAGCTAGAGTGGATAAGCCAGAAATAAAAAGCATATGATAATCCACTCCTCTTTCCATTATATTGGGGAAATCCTGGCACATTTAAAAGGAGGCTTTGAAAGGGGGCTCTTTTCAATGAAAAGCTAGATTAAGACTCCGTTATATCATACTACGATGTTTTTATAACCTGCGCCACCTGGCTTAGACGGATCTGATCCTCCTTAGAGCCTATGAAGTCCGCTTTTCTAGGATTAAGTGTAGATGGCTATAATCTCCACAGCCTACATTATATATAGGTTAGCTCGACTTGCATGATGAAGAGGAGTTTGGGGAATGTGATGAGACGATCAAAGTTCTTGTTGTAAGGGCTTCTGATATTGCTAAGATATTTGTTAAGCCGTCTAAAGCCAATGAGGTGTTGGTTAGGTTTGGGAAGATTTTCGAGGAGGAGTATACGTTAGCTAACCATATACACTCGTGGACCGGGTATAAGCAGATATCTAGGTGGTTTGTTAGGAAGATCGCGGCTAGGCTGAGGGCTGAGGGTATTTATAGACGTGAGCTCGTTCTAAAAGCATATATAGCATATGCCGCGCTTATTAAAGCAGGAGTGGTTGGTGAAAAGCCTAGAACCAGGTTCAGGGAGCTGGTCAAGGGCTTATTCGTGGCCGCTCAGCCGGATCTCTATGATGAGTCTACAGATACCTATTATGAGTTCAAGCTTAGCCCGATAAACAACTATGCTAGAAAACAGGCTGAGGTGTTTGCCTGGGTTCTAGGGAAACCCGTAGTGCTTGTAGGCCTTAAAGAAGATTTAAATGGATATCTAAGCGCCGAGAAGGAGGTGATAAAGCCTCCGGAAAAGCTAGAGGTTGATATCGAGGAATTGAAGAAGCATGCGGTGGTGGAGGAGTTCTGCTCAGATCTCATGATCCCGGTTCATCAGTATGAGAGAGACCTAGCCAGATATAGCAGAGCACTCAGGTTCCTCAAAGCCATCGGTGAAATCGAGGACTTAGAAGATGAGGACATAGAGTTCTAAGGATCCTGGTTTTATCAGGCTTCACCAAGATCCGCGATCCGGGTTTAAATCCCGGCCGTGGCATCTATAAGCTCTACTATTTTATAATGATTCATAAATAGCTGGATAAGGGCTCTGTATTGAAACCTCAAATTATATTGTAGGTGGGTGAAAGTTATTAGAACTCCTCTAATATATCGCTGACCTCCTCCCCGCCCTAGGGGGAACCCTCGCCCAATATATGGTGCTTGTATCAGAGCTTATAAGCATATCGCCATCCCCGCCCTAAAGGACGAGGCTTTCAGTTGTCAATATATCTCGAATAGATCTTACGACCGAAATCCTCGCTCCCTTAGGTGGGGATAGCTAATGCCTATATGATTTGATGCTAGAACTATAGCTAGATGATGAGATATTGATGAATGTGGTAGCTAAGCCCTCAGATGATGGTTATGAGAGATAAGGGTTAACAACCATATCCCCAAACCCCCGAGAGGGGGATAGGGTAACACGCCTAGGACTAGGCGTGAGGCCGAACCAGGCGAGAGTCTGGGATATAGCCCCAAACCTCTCTGCTCTGAAGGGCGAGGATTTTCTTAGAGCGGGGAGGAGGTTAGCTTACATTTATATAGTTTTCATAAATATTAATTGATGTGTATTAGCCAATAGGTGTTTCTGTTGTGCGGTATTATAGGTGTGTGTCAGCGGAGTAGAATGATTGTTGGAGAACCCCTAGGATCTTTCCTCAAGAAGGCTCTATATAAGCTGGAGTATAGGGGATATGATTCCGTAGGGTTTATGATTGTAGATCAGGAAGGTAGGATCTTTATTAGGAAGAAGAAGGGCAAGCTAGCGGATGTGGAGAGCATCCTGGGATTCGACTCTTTCGATGGCCTTGTAGGGATAGCCCATACTAGATGGGCTACACATGGAGAGCCCAGCGATAGGAATGCGCATCCCCATATAGACTGTGGTGGCTGTGTTTCTATCGTGCATAATGGTACTCTTCAGAACTATCAGGAGCTTAAAGAATATCTAGCATCTAGGGGTCATCTGCTGAGGAGCGATACAGATACAGAGCTTATAGCCCACCTCTTGGAGGAGAAGCTCTTGGAGGGCCTATCACCTCTAGATGCTTTGAGGGAAGTGGTTAGGACTATAAGGGGTACATATGCCTTCCTGGCATATATATGCAGAGATCCCGATAAGATCTACTTCGCTAAGAATGTATCACCAATGATCATAGGTGTTGGTAATGGCTTCAATATAGTAGCTAGCGATATACCAGCGATCCTAGGCCACACGAGAAGAGCTATAGTTATAGAGGATGGAGAGATCGGCTATATATCGGCGGAGAATATCTATATAGAGAAGCTAGGCATCGGAGCTGTAGATCCTTCTTCCAGGATAATCACTATAGGTTGGACACCAGATATGATTGATAAGGGCGGATATCCCCATTACATGGCTAAAGAGATATATGAGCAACCTATAGCAATACACTCAACACTCTCAGGCCTCCCAGACCAGGTTGGTGATGAGCTGCAGAGGATCCTTATGAAGGCTAGGAGGATATATATAACTGGTGCGGGGACCTCATACCACGCTTCAATGGCTATTGAATATGCATTTAGAAATATCTTGGATCTAGATGCGAGGGCTTTTATCGCTAGCGAATACCAGTCGATCCTCAGGGGTGTTGATGATAGAGACGTGTTAATAGCGGTATCACAGAGCGGTGAGACTATAGATACTCTGATGGCTTTGAGAAGGGCTAGGGGGATGGGGGCTAGGGTGATAGCTATAACAAACGTTGTTGGGAGCGCTATAGCTAGGGAGGCGGATTATAAGATCTATATGAGGGCTGGGCCAGAGATAGGGGTGGCAGCTACAAAGACATTTGCATCAGAAGTTATAACTGGTATGTACATAGTTGAGAAGCTATGTC
>JAWAXC010000164.1 GCA_038897115.1 Sulfolobales archaeon
TTACTAAGAGAACTCAAACAAAAATACGACTTTCAAGGCAGAAGACCACGAGCCAAAGACCCATTTAACCAAGCAATCTCCCTCCTATACGCTATATTATACTCCACAGCAACCAGAGCACTACTAGCAAGCGGATTAGACCCAACTTACGGATTACATCATAAAACCAGATACTCCACACCATTAGTATTCGATTATACAGAAATGTACAAACCAATAGCAATACATGCCGTAATCAAATATCTTAGAAAAACAAACAAATTACCAGAACTAGACGAAGAAGGCTATATAAGTAAAGAATCAATGAATACGCTAATGAAAGAATTCTATAGCATACTGAGAGCAAAAATCAGAGAAACCAACATAATACCATACAAAGCAATATACGTAAATGCCCTAAAACTAGCTAAAAGAATAAGAACAAAGGATAACACCATAAGATACACATACACCTATAACCCTAAAAAACTATTATATTCGCAAGAATGAAATAAAAACAACTTTTTAACCCCCCATAAGCCCACCTCACAACACACTAGCTTAAACAATAAGCATCTCCAAATACTTTTAGTTCTTTGTTATTTTGACTCCTAAAGCCCCATTACTCTTTTTATTGCATATTTGCTTTTAGTTCTTTGTTATTTTGACTTGAAGCGCTACGAAGCGAAGATATTGCGCGTTTTGACTTTTAGTTCTTTGTTATTTTGACATACCGCCCGAAAAAGTTAAGGAAATCAAAAAACAAAACTTTTAGTTCTTTGTTATTTTGACTAACATTTCCTTTAGAATTTTTGCTAATATCTCCGCACTTTTAGTTCTTTGTTATTTTGACGCCCATACTCATGGTACGGTGTTGTCTCTATTGGGTCTTTTAGTTCTTTGTTATTTTGACATGCCCTAAATGCCGCGCCGCGATTAGCAAATCCCTTTTAGTTCTTTGTTATTTTGACTTTGATAGCCTTAGTGGTCTTTTTAATGTGGTGGGCTTTTAGTTCTTTGTTATTTTGACTGTACTTGCGTCTTTTAACGCATTAAACAACATTTCGCCTTTTAGTTCTTTGTTATTTTGACAAATCGTGTTTTCAGTAAATCTGTTTAAGCCTATTACTTTTAGTTCTTTGTTATTTTGACTCTGTGGTCTCTACATCAACATAAAGGTCACCTAACTGCTTTTAGTTCTTTGTTATTTTGACATATAATTTAAAAGCTTTGTGCTTAACAAATGCAACCTTTTAGTTCTTTGTTATTTTGACTAGTGAGGGGCTGCTGCAACCCAATTCGCCACGCGCTTTTAGTTCTTTGTTATTTTGACAGTTATACTACTAACATCAGTCAACAAGGTAACAAGACTTTTAGTTCTTTGTTATTTTGACAGAGAAGAATGTTAAAAAAGCCTTAAGAGACAAAGTCTTTTAGTTCTTTGTTATTTTGACGGATCTAGTCCCAGAAGTAAAAGTTGGACACGTGTACACTTTTAGTTCTTTGTTATTTTGACTCAATTTTCTAATAGCTTTTTTAGCTTTTGTGGGCTTTTAGTTCTTTGTTATTTTGACTTATAACATTAAGCGATGCGAAAGATGCAAACATTAACTTTTAGTTCTTTGTTATTTTGACATGGGTGAAACAGAAGATGGCTCAACCCTTAAGTCCTTTTAGTTCTTTGTTATTTTGACACATTACCGCCCGCCGAAATCCAAAAAACTCTACCTTTTAGTTCTTTGTTATTTTGACAGTTGTAGATGTTTGGTGCAGTTACAGAAACACCCTTTTAGTTCTTTGTTATTTTGACGGCCTACCCAATGACTATGGGTGACATTATGAGAGCTTTTAGTTCTTTGTTATTTTGACAGGATTTCGAAAACATTAGCGTTTTCACCAACTTCTACTTTTAGTTCTTTGTTATTTTGACTTTCCCGTCCAAGACCACGAGGTGCGTGTGTGTACTTTTAGTTCTTTGTTATTTTGACCCTGGCTGAGTTAATAAGCAAAACGAAAAGCATTATAGACTTTTAGTTCTTTGTTATTTTGACTTGAGACCGGCTTGGCAAGCCAAGACTTTGTATTACTTTTAGTTCTTTGTTATTTTGACTTTTCAAGGAAATACCTTATTGCAGCTCTAGCTACTACACTTTTAGTGGTACAGCTTACGTTTTGGCTCATCATGTGATAGGGCAGCTCTAGCTACTACACTTTTAGTTCTTTGTTATTTTGACTAACAAAACTATTTTACAAAATGCAAAACATTAGCTTTTAGTTCTTTGTTATTTTGACCCATTCTATATCTTCTAAAATTGCATTCGCTTCGCTTGCTTTTAGTTCTTTGTTATTTTGACACTTCTACCTTTAGGCCTATTACGCCTTTTCTCTTCCTTTTAGTTCTTTGTTATTTTGACGGAAAAAGTTAGGAGCTTTTTCTCCTCTGCCTTTAACCTTTTAGTTCTTTGTTATTTTGACACATATATTTTGCTTTTCAACACATAACTGCTAGCACCTTTTAGTTCTTTGTTATTTTGACAATTGATATGGGTAGTAAATTAACAGTAAAATGGAACTTTTAGTTCTTTGTTATTTTGACACCAATATCAACCACATCTTTTCCTTTCACATTAACTTTTAGTTCTTTGTTATTTTGACAGTCCCAGGGTAGGTGGCATGTACAAAAATTGAGACTTTTAGTTCTTTGTTATTTTGACGGTTCTGTATGGCCTCCTGCAATAACATGGCCCTGGTCTTTTAGTTCTTTGTTATTTTGACATACCTGTATACGTATTTTTCTAGCAGGTCTTCCGCTTTTAGTTCTTTGTTATTTTGACGCGTCATCCAGCAAAACCCTAACTCTACTAGGACTATCCTTTTAGTTCTTTGTTATTTTGACTATACGTTTTAGTATTTAAAGCGCCCGTATTAAAAATATCTTTTAGTTCTTTGTTATTTTGACCCCCTTTTTAACGGTATTATAAGCCTAACTTTACGTCTTTTAGTTCTTTGTTATTTTGACCTTGAAAAGTCATTTTGGAGTTTGGAGGAATAGTTATTCTTTTAGTTCTTTGTTATTTTGACTGATCCGTTGCCGTTGTTTTTGCGTATTTTTTATGTTATTTCTCTTTTCTCACTTTTGGTTAATAAGTATTTGGGTGAGAGTTTTGTTTTAGCTCGTAATTTTACGTATATTACTCTCACCCCCATAAGCTACTTTTTAAACGATATTTAAGATCCTAAATGAGGAAGATAATTTCAATAAACCATTTGACTCTCACCAAAAAGCTTATAAACAAAATAACATCGAGGAAAGACAAAAATAATAAAGAACTAAGAGGCTCTAATTTCTCATTGAGCTCTTGAACAGAACCTTGACAAAATAATAAAGAACTAAAAAAAGATCGCTAAG
>JAWAXC010000165.1 GCA_038897115.1 Sulfolobales archaeon
CAGTTGCAAAACTGATCTTAGGAACATACACATATCGAGATGGAGACTCTCTATATATAATGGCTGACGCCATTGAACCCGATTTATCGAGGTAGACAACATAATTCGATACACCACCATACCTCTCTGAAACTCTCACAGACCTGCTCGCTATCTTATACGTCAGAAGATCCTCATCCAAGAACTCCATAGAAATAACACTAGACAGCTCACTCCACCTCTGGATTCTTTTAACACCTAAAGGTCTTCCACCAACTAGCGTAGGATACATCGCCTGCTTTAGATTAGGAGCTTCTCTTCTCAGTTTCTGCAAGAACTTGACCAAGTAGATGATTATGCGATTACGTGCTTTCTCTCTAAATTCATCTGGTTTCTCTAGCATTTGAGCTACCGGTATGCCGAGGTGCGAGAAGCTCTCAACAGCTTCAATATCTTGCAACACCTCCTTGGCTTCCTCTTCCAGAGCGGAAACTATTGAAACTATTGCTTGTACTGCTTTGTTTGCTTCTGGCGATACTTGAGTATCAATTAGATTTAGAAGAGAGCTAACTGGATCTTCTTTATCCTTTTTGCTCAGCTTCTGCTGCTTCAATTGCTTAAGTTGCTCCTTAGCCTTCTTAAACAAAGCATTTAAGAAGTGTACAGTAGCGTACTTCGCGAGCATTGGATCACCAGCAACAGCACTATTAAGCTTCTTATATGAATCAGACTCGTAATATCTTTCTAGGATTTTCTTCCAAGCAGACTTTGAGGAAGGATCGAAAACAATTTGGCTCCACGGTTTAAAGTGAATAATCGAAGAATCCATAGCAACAATAAATGGCAACTTCTTGTTTTCAAGCAAGAAGTTAGATAAAACAGAGCGGGCTAGCGCTTTATATGTAACATTATTGTAATCTTCGATAAGCGCGGGCTTCATGGCTACCCCCTCTTGAACTTCTTCAAGCTCTCTTCTATCTTCGTGATTTCAGTCACTAGCTTCTCAGCGCTTTCGATAATCTCTTTGATCTCGTCCTTGAACAGCTCTACGCGCTCTGGTTTCGAGAACAACGACTGAGCTACTTGGATGGCTTCTGCAGCGTAGCGCTTCGCTGAAGCTAGATCTCCGCTAACAGCGTAGTCTCTTGCTTTTTCTAATTTTTCACTTGCCTCTCGTAGTTCGACTGGCATCAGAGCATCTAGTGCTTTTCTATAGTTCTCTAACGCTTCCTCGGATGGCAGAACATATTTGCTAACAGCGATTGCTGCTTTGCGTAGGTCTGTGTTGTAGACGTAGGAGTATGTAGCTATTAAGCGCGGTAGGTGTTGCGGTGAAACGGCTGTTCTATCGGATACGAAGATTCCGTGTTGCCTCAGAACAATAACCAACTGCGAAGTAACTTTCGCAATTGCTGAAGCGTTCTGGATCATGTATTGTGTTACTTCATCATATACTCTAGATATGTCCTGGAGCGTTGCGATCGGCTTCGGGTTGGAGTTCATCGTGGAGTTCATCGTGATGTTGTGTATGATAGCTTTCTCCAAAGCACTAGCATCTATCCTTCTAACGAAGTGTCTCAACAGGAATCTATCGTAGAACGCAGCTAGCTCACTATCCGTTGGCACCTCGTTTGATGCTCCGTAGAGGCTCCACAAAGGAACGTTGTACACGGTACCGTCAGCGTCAACGAAGAGTCTTTCGTTCATTATATTCAACAGTGTGTTCAAGGTCTCAGAGCTTCCTTTAAAGATCTCATCAATGAATGCTAACTCTGCCTCAGGAAGCTTGCCCTTAACATTTCTAACAAACCTTCCTTGTTTATAGGCTACTGGGTCGATGGCGCCGATCAGCTCGTCTGGTACTGTGTACTTTGACAGAAGGTAGTAGAAGAATCTGCACTGCACTAGCTGTGATAGTCTTCTGATGAGTGCTGACTTGGCAGTTCCTGGCTCGCCGATAAATACGGCATGTTGCCTGGTCAATAATGCCAAAATCGCTACTCTTGCTTCTTCTTCCCTACCTATGAAACCAGCCGCTAGTTCTGCCTCAAGTTTTCTAACCAAATGAGAGCTCTCGGCCATCAGAGCACCACCTTCTCCACGATCACCACTACTCCATCACCGCTTTCTTCATCTTCTCGAGACGGAGCTTCTCCTGCAACTGCGATAGCTGTTCTCTGAGTGCTTGCAGCTCTTGCTCTTTCTGCTTGATCAGCTCTTCCAGTTTCCTTACCTGCTCCTCAAGATCTTGATGTGGTATCTGGGTAGCAGCAGCCATGGACATAACCATGTTAAACATTTTAATAAATTCATCTGTGACGACTGGGAGTTTTATGTAAAGTTTAACGTTCGCTCTCCCTTTCCCCCACTCCTCGCCTTTAAGGTACATGTACTTCTCAAGTCTCGGCTCTCTTGCAGCTATACGCTTCTTCCAGTCATAGCCGATAGCCCATGCCCTGGCCCTCCCAAACTTAGCGCCTGAGAAAGGTGTTTCAGCGCTGACTATCTTTATTATATATCCTCTTGTTTTTCCAATCATCCGCACTCTATCTCCTACATATACTTCGTATTCTACCTCCAGCTTTTCAACATAAGGCTCCTTCCCACTCACATCTCTCACAAGATCGACTGCAACCTCGAAAAGCTCGTGCTGTACCTCAGCATCAGTCTCTGACACATCTTTAACATAGTATGTTATTAAAACTTCTTCAGGGGTTTTCTTCAGAACGATCTTCTTCTCGGGAGTTATAAAGATCGGGTACTCGTAGTCGTTTATATCCGTGTAGTGAACTATATCTACCGGAGATTCGAGAACCTGCTCTCGAGAGAGAGACCCTACCATTCCACCTCTCCCCTCCATTTCTCTCTTCCACATGTCGTGAGATTTAGATCTGGGATTGAAAAACCTATTCTACTCAAATCGATCCCGAAAACCCTCGGGATCTCATGGGATATCACATAACCCGATTTAGAAGGATTTTCCATTGCCCCCGACCCCGGGGATCCCATGGGGATTACCAAACCCACCACGACCCCCCATTTTGGGATTCCCCAAAGAGGGTTAAAAAGCGAGGATCCACGAGAGGATCCGGGGTTTAAAAACCCCCCTTCACGGGGGTTAAAAACCCCCGGGGGTCGGGGGGACCCCCCGACCCCCTGGATCGGGGGGTCGGATCGGTGGATCTTCCGGGGGTCAGGGGGATACACACAGTTTTTTATATATATTATTTAGGGTGCGTCTAATCCTGAAGGAAATTTTGATATGGATCAATACGTGTGATATGGACTAGTCCATATTTTGATCTGTGTGTTTTTTAAGGATGTTGTGTCATATGATAGATCGGTGCTTGCATGCTGTGTCTGGTGATGATGAGTATGTTAGGCTGGTGATT
>JAWAXC010000166.1 GCA_038897115.1 Sulfolobales archaeon
GACAGCATATATTCTATCAGCATATATGTGGCTAGTCTGTATTGTAGCTATATTTGGATTTACAAGTATAGCCTTTATACCCTCCTCCTTTATAGCTTTCAGCGCTTGCGAGCCTGAATAATCGAATTCAGCTGCCTCAGCGATCTTTATGCCTCCACTCCCTATCACTAAGATCGATGAGAGGGTTTCTCTAGGCAACTATGCCTTTATACATCAATGCTAAGTAGCTTATAAGAAATAGCTAAAAGAATCATTTTAGATCCCAAGATCTGTGGGAAACATATTGATTATCCAGCATAGAGATGAGAATATAGTTAAATAAAAATTTCCGAGGATCATATATATTTTTGGTATCTATAGTCTGAAAACCCACTTCTCAAGCCTATATGCTGAGTCCCAGAAGAGGTACTCGTATATAGAGCTTATTCTAAAACTCCTCACCACATCTGCCCACAGATCCTCCCCAACCCTAGATAAGATCTTATCAGCTGCGTTGAGAACCATTCTAACTATGTTCTCATATGTTGCTGAGGAATATGTGTCTATCCATCTCCTATAAAGAGGATTCGGAGATCCCTTTTTCTCCAAGTGCTTACCAACCTCAAGGTAGATCCAGTAGCAGGGGAGAACAGCTGCTATAGCCTCCTCATAGCTCTCCTCAGCCACTGTTCTTAACAGGTGGCTTGTATATGCGTAATTAACAGGTGAGGGAGGGATCCTCATGATCTCCTCCTCGCTTAATCCCCACTCAGCTAGGAATGATCTGTGAAGGCTTTTCTCAACCTCTATAGCTGTTTTAGCATGCTCCGAGAACATCGAGATCAGATTCTCATCCCGAGATCTGGATGCGAGTCTAGATAAAGCTCTTGAGAAATCCCTCAGATATAGGGAATCCTGGATTACATAGTATTTAAAGGCCTCAACACTTAGATCCCCAGTAGTTAAACCCCTTATAAACGGGTGATTCAGAATAGCGCTAAACACATCCTCTATAGAACTCCATAACCTCTGTGTTGGGGTAGACATAGAAATCCCAAGGAATATAGATTAATAGCTTTAATAACTATTCTATAGAAATTCTATAGCTATTCAAGGGTATGAAGTCTCTATAAAGACACTGGCACCTCCCTACTATAGAGGGCTTAGGCTTCTCTAAAACTAACATGTTTAAGTACATATGCTATTGCTTGACTTAGCCTTGTATAGCCTTAGATATATTGCCCTTGCCCCCATATAACAGGGGATTCAGGGATGCTGATCTCCTCACGCTAAAATCTATTATTTGAATTACCTTTTGATCTATTTATAGGTCTATCTAGTTATAGATAATGGTGGTCTTATAAGCGTTTAGTGTAAGCTTAGAAGAGAAATTAAGGAGAAGATGGAGAAATACAGAGATAGAATTAATTAGGCTGAGGAGATCAGGAGATTTATTGAGGAGTAGGTTGAGGATGCTCGAGGCTGAAGAGAATTTCAAGGAAATTCTAATTGAGCTGGGAAGGCTTCTTGGAAGATCCCTAGGGAGTTTTCTGTTGAGTCTGTGAGGGAGGATCGTGATAGTTGTTGATGCATCTGCTCTAATAGCGTTTATCCTCAGAGAAGAGGGGTGGGAGAAGCTAGCGAATTTCATGATTCAAACCATCACAGTAGATCATGCTGTTAAAGAGTTCTACAACGCTATATGGAAAGCTGTCTATATTAAGAAGATTCTAAGCCTAGGAGAACGCTGAGGGGATTATCAAGTTATTTAAAGAGTGCTGCGAGAAAAATATCGCCTTTAAACCAGAGAGCAAATATATAGATAATACTAGGCATAGTGTTAAAACACGGTCTAACGGTCTACGATTCATTATATATGGCGCTAGCACTACATAATAGTAAATCTCTCCTTACTCTAGATACCAAACAGAGGAATATAGCGGAGGAGTTAGGGATCAAAGTAATAGAGTTATAACACTCTAACCACTATATTACATTAATCACAGAGGATAAAGAGTCATTCCAGAAGATCATAACTGGATTAAGGCCGGTCTCGAATACCTGTCCTGATAGTATAGAAGAGATCGTAATACGTGATGCTTTGCCTATGAATCAAGACGAGAAAAGAGTTGAGAACATGACGAGCTTTGATAAACCATTTAAACCTTCTAGCCATGTGATCCAGCTAATGAGTTGAAAAATTCCCCTAGCTTATTATCTAATTATCCCTATCCCCTCTCAGGGCCTCGGGGATATGGTTGGTAGCCCTCATCTCTTATAGCTATCATCTGAGGGCTTAGCTGTTATGCTCATCACTACCTCATCATCTAAACTGTCTATAATAGTATTTATTTAAACTTGTAGCACTACAAGTAGGCTTGGGGTGCTACAAGTAGTGCTATTCGATCTGCGCCCAAAATCCAGTAGAGAAGATCTATATGATTTTGATAGAGAGCTTGGAGAGCTTGTTAAGAGCATTGGGTTAAACCCATTAACCGTTGTCATAGGTATTAGAAGATCTGGGAAGACATCTCTTCTAAGAGTTGCTTTAAGCGAATGTGGCTATCCCTATATCTATATAGACCCTAGATTCTCTACTACACCCACATACAGGGATTTTGCATATGTTTTGAAAAGTTCGATTGAGGATTTTTTGAGAAGATATAGCGGTATATATAGGAGGGTTATTGAGTTTCTGAAGAATGTAAGGGGGGTTTCAATAGATATATCAACTCTATCAATAGGGATTAGCTGGAGAAGAGATGAGAGGATAGAGCTTGGAGAACTATTTACAGCTTTAGATAGCCTGGCTAGAGATCTTGGAAAGCCGATTGTCATAGCTATTGATGAAGCCCAGGAGCTCTCTAAAATCACCTGGATACCTATTACAAGAATATTTGCATACATATATGATAATCTGAGAAATTTGAGGATAGTTCTGACAGGATCGGAAATAGGTGTTCTATTCAAGTTCCTAGGAATAGAAGATCCCAGCTCACCCCTATATGGGAGATACATACATATAATTAAGACAAGAAAGCTTTCTAGAGAAGAATCTATAGATTTTCTCGAAAAAGGCTTCTCAGAGCTAGGTTTAAGCATCCCCCGAAATATCATTGAAAAAGCTGTAGAAGAGCTCGACGGTGTCATAGGCTGGCTAACTCTATTTGGATACACATGCTATCTAAACCCAGGCACATGTATAGAGAACATCGATAAGATCCTTGAGCAAGCTATTAGAATAGGTAGAGAAGAGCTCGAGAAACTCCTATCTACGAGTAGAAGCGTCAGATATAGAGCATTGCTAGAGATACTCACAAGTGAGAGGAGGTGGAGCGAGATAAAAAAGCTATTAGAGATCAAGGAGGGTAGAACTATAAATGATAGG
>JAWAXC010000167.1 GCA_038897115.1 Sulfolobales archaeon
CGGGCTCGAAAGGCCCGCATACTTTCGGCGCGAGGCTTGTCCGGGCTATACTACCGCGGCTCCTTATTATTGTCTTGCATAAGGACTTTTAGGTTTTCCAGTATATCCTGGTGCTTCTGCAAATCTATCTTTCACCTTAATAAGAGGCAGTTAGTTAGAGTTGAAAGCCTTGTCTTTAAGAAATGAAGATTAGCATCTAGGTGCTATGGGTGATTTCTAGAGATAGCTAGCTGGTTCTGGAGGCTTTTGCCTTGTACTTGGATCTGCCTTGCCCTCGAATATATGGCGTATATCTCCTCAGGCGATATTTGGAAAACCCTTGTTTCTGTACGCGGTATATCTATTCCTAAGCACTTCTTCACAGCTTTATAGGCTAGCCTTTTTCTCTGGCTAAAGAGGCATTTTAAAAATCTTTCTAGATCTTTATTAATTATATTGCCTTTCCTCTTCTCCAATATAGCTGTCTGGGAGAAAACCTCTGGCTCTGGGTAGAAGCTGGTTGGTGGATATATATTGCCAGTTTTAACTCTAAATGCTAGATTCACCAGAACGCTTATTGATCCATACTCCCGTGTTCCAGGTGGAGATGAGATCCTATCCACAACATCTTTCTGAAGCAGTAGCACAGCCCATTCAGCATCACCTCTAGCCATGGTGCTTAGAAGGGGTGCTGTTATGGAATATGGTATAGAGCCAACCACCCCTTGATAACCCTTAATGCTCTCTAGAAGCGAGATAGCGTCTCCCAGTACTAACTCTACATTGCTGAACCCAGCTAGGATATCCCTAGCCATCATATAGATCCTGCGATCCACCTCTATAGAGATAACCCTACCACATGCCATTGAGAGAGGTGCTGTGAGAAAGCCGAATCCTGTTCCTACCTCAACCACCGTTTGGGATGGGCATCCATAGGCTTTTGCCAGCTCAACCATCTCCTCTATCAACATAGGATCTACTGTGAAGTGCTGCCCAAGTCTTTTTCTAGGTTTTACACCGCTCCTCCAAATAAGATCCTTGACGAGTCTAATCAGCTCATCTCTATTCATAGGAGGATATGAAACACCTGATCTCAGGATCACCACGGCTCCCTATAGTTAACCCTTGCATAGAGATAGTCCAGCATTTTGAAGAAAACAGCATCGGTAGCGTCTCTTGGAGGCTCAACAAAGAGATAGTATTTCTCGCCACCCATTAACTCAAGTATGATTCTATCAACGAGAGACTTAACAGGATCAGAGATCTTTGCCCTCTGAGCAATATCCTTAAAAGATTCAAAAGGCTTCTTCTTCCTCTCAGATAGGAGTGCCTCAAGACTCTTCTTCCCAATTCCAGGGAGGAGTTCAAACATGTGTAGCCTTATATTTATAGAGGATGCTACATTGAAGAACTCTGTATAGACCCTCTCCTTCTCAATCAATATATCCCTTAAAACCCTTGGCAGATTATCCTTTGCAATACCAGTCAGCTCCTGCCACATAAGCCTCTCACCAAGCCTAGGCCCTTGAAAGCCTCTGGGGGATTGCTCAACATAGATCCTCTCACCCATGTTTAGATGCTGCCCAGGAGGGGGGATCAGCTCTACCAGCGAGAGATACTTTGTACCAATAACCTGGGCTATTGGAGAGCTTCTATGGTGCTGATGCCTATCAAGGGGATTCCCATTTGGCATATAGTCTAGCACAACTACATATACATCCCTCACCCTGTAGTATCTTGACTGGCGATCCCTTGCACCTCTATACATGATATGCACCAGCTAGCATCTACAGTATTCGCCCAACAGCTCTAGGATCTTCTCCATATTCTCCTCACTAGGCATCTTCTGCTCAAAATTTAGAAGCGATATCAGCTCATCCTTGGTTCTAGGACATATGTTGATCACATGTACAGCAGTTATCTCTCTAAGACCTAGCCCCAACAGTTTATCCACAAGCTCATCCACCCTATCCTCGCTACATTTAGAGAATATAGTGGCATGTTCTAAAACCCTCCTCTGGAGATCCTGGAGCTTAACGCCTCTAGCCTCTGTCTCTAGAAGCATTTTCTTCACACTTGGAAGTGGTACCTCTCTAAAAGAAAGGATCTTCAAAATAGACGCCCCCTAAGCAGCTGAGAGGGCCTTTAAAATCATGTTATTTACTTCCCTTATCCTGGATTTAACACTATTTATAAGGGATCTAGTCTCATTAACAACCCTTTCCCAAACCTCAGGGGTTGGTCTGAGATGCTCAGGCCTTACATATAGGGTTTTCTCCTTATCCCCTAGATAGACCTTAACCTCGTATGCCTGTCCCCTTTTACCAGTTATAACACCTGTCTTACCATGATACCTCCTATGAGGCATAGATGCGTGGACAGCAGGATCTATTACTATGTGAACCCTATCACCCTCTTTATAGTCTATCAGAAGATAGCTTAGGCTTGGAACCTGACCCCTCTCCCTCACACGTTTCCTCAGGATCTTCCTGGTTCTATGCCTATACCCCTTTGGAGCCTTTACCAGCTCTACACACCTATTGGAAAGTATTCTACACAGATTATTAAATATGGTTTAGCAGTATGTTAAAGCGGATCTATATGCTAAGCCATATCTTTCTGGGTATATTGGATATTGCTCTCTAGTTTCTAGCCTATAAGCTCCCTAACAGCATCAGAGATCCTTCTAACCCCCTCTACAATATCATCCTCCGACACAGCATAGCTCAGTCTAATATATTCCCTACCAGCTGTATCTGGGAATCCACTTCCTGGGAGAACAACTACTTGATATCTATCTATTAGATAATCCACAAACTGCTCAACACTTAGCCCAGTCTTACTAAGTATATTTGATATCTTTGGAAAGATATAGAATGCTCCGTGGGGCTTCCACACCTCGAAGCCCTTGATCTTTGATAGCCCTTCATATATAAGATCCCTCCTCCTCTTAAAAATCTCGATCATCCTCTTAACAGGCGTCCAATCCCCTTTTAAAGCATCTGCGGCTGCCTCTTGCGCAAAGCTAGGTGCACAGCTATATATATTAACAGCTAGCCTTGTCAGCCTCCTAGCAATATCGCTTCTAACAACTAGATAGCCTATCCTCCAACCAGTCATCGAGAATGTTTTACTTGCACCATTTACATAGAGCACATAGTCCTTCCACCCAGGGAAGCTTGTAATACTCTTAAACTCCGTTTCACCATATACAAAGTTATCATAGATCTCATCAGCTAGTATCAATAACCCTTTCTCACGAGCTAGATTATAGATCTCCTCTACAACCTTCGGTGGAAACA
>JAWAXC010000168.1 GCA_038897115.1 Sulfolobales archaeon
GGGAGCACACTCACAATGAACAGAGCTATAGCCAATATAATATCCTTGGGCTATCCCCCAGAATATGCAGCAAAAATGTCAAGCCTAACACCTGCCAAGAGTATTGGCATATATAGCTATGGAATAGGAGATATAAAGCCGAAGCACAGGGCTGACCTAGCCATCCTAGACGAGAACTATAGAGTTGTCAAAACCATAGTAGAGGGGGAAATAGTATATGAGGCCTAGAAACCTCTATCATCTTGAGCATAGAGATAGACTCCTTATTAGGTTTAATAGGTTTAAACACTGCAGATATCAGAAACATAGATCAAAACTAGATCTTCACTTATAAATATAATAAAAATTAAAAGGAAACGATCAACTATAGAATTGAAAGATAGCTAGAAGCCTCAGGACTATTAGGAGCCAGATAAAGAAAACTACAAAATCATTATCATTACAACTGAGAGCGCCCCCTCAAGGCAGAGAGGGGGTTAGCTTTATTTCAAGCATAGCCTCCTTTCAAATCTGTAGTTGGTTAAAGGATTTCCGATTTAATAATAAATTCAAATACCTTAATGTTCATTCTGGTTATTGAGAGCTGTTGGATAATATGCCGAGAACGCTAAGGAGAGCCATTGTTATCGAGGCTAGGTAATAAGTTTAGCAAGAGCACTTAGAGAAATGAAGAAGACATGGATCTTCTGCGGTAGATTTAGAAATGTATATC
This sequence comes from Sulfolobales archaeon, assembly GCA_038897115.1. Taxonomy (NCBI): domain Archaea; kingdom Thermoproteati; phylum Thermoproteota; class Thermoprotei; order Sulfolobales; species Sulfolobales archaeon. The sequence continues at coordinate 713 of JAWAXC010000168.1, forward strand.
CATAGTCACCTACAATAATTATCAAGGAGTGTTATGGAGATACGCTATCGGAAGGGCAAAATTATCTAGCTGAGATAGCAATACTCTGAGTATAAAAAAGGATTTAAGGAGTTGGAAGCCATATTAAAGAAAGATATACGGAATAATATAACTATTGACCTTAACTTGGTAGGGATCGGCTATTGTTCATTAAGGATCTTTTAGATAAGCTCTCTTGTTTCAAATCTTGAGATAATGCCATCTTATCTAAGGGTTATCCGGTTTAACCGTAAAGATGCAATATCAATAATATTCGAATTTAAAATAAATATAATATAAGTAACGGTATATTGTGTTGGGGCTTGCTATATAATGAGATTTAAAGCCGAAAACTACGGTCCTCAAGCATATATAGATATTGAATTAGGAGATATGATAACCCTTTTTGTAGGCTCGAATAATACCGGTAAGTCATTTGTATCAAGAGCTATCTATGCAATTCTTAAATCGTGTAAAGGTAGTAAATGCGATACTGATACTTTGGCAACCCTATTATTAAATAGCAGTATAGCCTCAGCAAAGGATCTCTGGGTTTTATCAAGGAATTTCAACGGTAGATTCAGCCTTATATTAGAGGATAAAGATTCAATTAAAATAAAAATAGACTATGATAGGAACAGACATAATCCACTTGCAATAGAAATAGAGGGGGATATAAAGGCATTCCCGCTGCTATATGCCCCATCCTACCGAGTCACTTCTCTGGGATTAACATATATGTTTGCCGCCTATGTCATAGAGTTTAGAGATTTGTTACAGAAGTTAATATCACAGATTATCACAGCATTTGGAGGTATGGAGGAAAAAGGCTTTCCCATGATCGAGACCCTCTTTACGGGGTCTAATACTGATTTACTGAATAATTTTGTAAAGACGCTATTATCAGCGATAAAACCGCTAATTGAACAGAGAGAAGAAGTATTGAAAGCAGCAGTTATAACCCTATCACCTACAATCTTAGATGTATCAATCGCTATACGTACAGCTGAAAAGACTGTTATAGATGATCATCTAAGAACTATGTTCAAAAAGCTATTTCCTGAGTTTCCATATAAAGCTCTAGGATTCTATAGTGAAAGAGCTGATTTGCCAGAAATTCCGCCGTACCTACTATCATCAGGTATGATACAAACACTACCCTTGCTATGCCTTTTGAACCTAGCGCTTCAATACATTAAACAGGGATATGAGAGGGTGCTTGTCTTTATCGACGAGCCGGAGATAAACTTAGAAATGCTGCGTCAAACAATATTCTCGAGGGCACTAATGGATTTTATATATGCAACTTACAGAGAGGGAAGGAAGATCTCTGTTGTAATCGCAACTCATAGCGACTTTATTACTTATAGCATTACTCAATGGTTAGCTAGAAGCAATCTAAGAAACTTAGCTAGGGTATATGAATTTAAACCTGGAGGTATTGAAGAACGCGAAATAGATGAACATGGAGAAGTTGAGATAGAGGCTTTCTCAAAGGCTATAAGAAAGGTGTTCTTTGAAGAGGAATTTAAAGAGGAATAGTAATGTGAATAATATAGCATATAGATCAAGTTATAGAGGTGTATAGAAAGCTATGGCAAGATTTACGAAATATTATAATAGACACAAATGTATATATCAAAGTACTTGAGAAATATTTGACGCATCAAGATGCCAAAGACTATCAGAAACTATGTAGTTACACGTTAAAAATATTAAAAGATCTTATAATACATCTAGATGCCGTTCTCTTAAAATCTCAGTACATATACTTACTTAATACATAGGCAGATTAATGAGCTAGAAAGATGGATATATACGAATGTCTGTCAACATAGTAATGAGATTAGAGAGATTATTGAAGAGATATTTAGCATCTCTCGACGTCTAAGCAGTACTACGGGAAAAGGAATTAGATACCTTAATGAATCGAGGGTGGAGAATAGTAGGAAATTTTTAGAAAATCACCTAAAGATCAGATATAAACGTGTAGAGATTCAGGTAGAGTCATTACGTGATTATGTTGATAAATCTATAGCCTACATTTCGCTAAGTTATGGTGTAAAAGGGGAGAAGATAAAGGTGATTACAGTAGATGGAAGGCTTCGTGAAATACTATCTGCTAAGATCAATGAATTGGGGATCGATAATGTAATTATTAAATTCGTAGAGCCTGAAGACATCTCAGCACAACGACTTATTAATCTAGTGGGTGATCCTTGATGCCTGTCTATGTTATTTGTACTCGATGCGGTGGTAAAATATATCTTAATGTGAAGAGGAAGGTTCAGCTACCCCCAGTATTTAGGTTAAGATGTCCTATATGTGGATATGAAGATGTCTATTCCCAGGGAAGCGCGGTAGAAG
>JAWAXC010000169.1 GCA_038897115.1 Sulfolobales archaeon
TACCCTGACAACCCGCAAAGGGGTTAGGTAATGATGTAGCACATGTGTTACAGTTGAATGATTTACAATTAGTTTCGCCCAATGCATTAATTATACCTAATGGAGGTACCAGATTGTAAAGCAAACAGATGGGGTTTCCGAGCGTGTTAAGCAATGGACATAAAAGAAAACGTAGCGGTAGCGTAATGATGTACACTATTAGAACAGGAAGGTTAGCGAAAAGCGAAGGAACAGATGATACCGGGGGAAGAATCTCACACGCCACTCTAGTCTTATTTTGAATCTCTGATACAGTGTTATCAAACGATTGAATGGCGTTAACGAAGTCACTAAGCATAACTTAGTAAAGTTAATGAACTTCTAGGAAATTGCGATATTCCCTTAACAGATTAAAGACGTGACAGAACCAATAGTCCTTTACTACTTTGATGTTTTGCTCAATTGTTATGAAAACGCAACGCTCTGGTGCGTTTGGATCATATCGAGGCAAGTAGATAAAGTCTAGACTTTCCTGTTCGATTGCCTTAACAAATTCAGGGTTTAGTTTACCACAGCACCTAGATATCAGCCCGTGATCAGGCTCTTCCGTTGTAATTAGGAAATCATGCGCACCGACTCGAACACGCATATGCTCAACTTGAAATAATAATCTTATGTGTACTACCTGATCAGTATCATCAGTCTCCTAGTGATGTCATTAGCATATCTCAAAAAGGCTAGCAAGGCGTAAAAGAATCCCTCTAGCGTATGAACGATAAACGGTACTAACGTGTATTTCACTACTTGAATTACTATCTTGATAATATCTTGAATAATTTCAGCCATGGTTTCACAATGAAAAAACGTTATAGCTTGACCTAGGGTATAGGTAAACGTATAACACTACCAGAAACACTAGAAGCACTAGGAAAGCCACTAGGACGTTGTCCATATCCTCACCCCGAATAGTCTGGATCGACTAACGCACCTAAATTAAGTTTGTAAGCTAAGAAGTTCAGAATACCCTCTACTAACAGGACAGTCAGCAAACCCGATAACAACCCGCCCGTTTCCGTGACCAACGAGATAAAATACGTTATCACACTAGCGACGGCGAACTGTATTAACCTAAAGTAACCGTGACCTAGGTTAGATACCTTTACTATTCCCGTTGCAGACGCAGATGAGATAACATAAACTATCAACAGTGAAGCTATTGACACTGTGTCAAGATTTGCGTTTGAGAAACCCAAACTAGTGATCATCTTAGCCACCCCAGTGCGGGAACAGATTGAGCCACCTGTGCAAATGCTCCCGTTATCGCAGTAAGTAATCCGCCTATCGTTATCGTATCTCCAGCTAGACCTGTACCTAGCGCAGTAAGAGCATAGCCAGCCACCAAAATGATTATGCCCTGAAGTAAACGTCCATTAACATTAGGAAATCTTGATTTTAAAAGATAAGCCGTAGAACTAGCTAAAACGAAAAAAATCGCATACACTCCAACGTCAATAAAAAAGGACATTGGTAGGTCACGCTACTACTTCTTTAGCCATGATCTTATTTTCTTGATATTGATTTAATAGCACGATACCAATGAATGCCACTATCATCATTATTAACAAGTTTTGGGTACTTCCCAGATAGCCCGTGACGTAGAGCGTGGCTACCAAAGCTAATATGAACAGAATTATGTACATATCGGTTTTGCCGTACATGAATTAGCAGGCTTAAAATAGTCTTTTGCAGTCACTTCGGACTTTCGTTGTTGAAGACGGAACGCAAAATAATGAGTTAAATAACGATAGTTGTACCCATCTAGCGTTAGGAGACGGAGGAGTTTTTTCACAAAAGTAGATTTTATCATCTTCCATTACGTAGTAATCATGACATTGATACACTTTCATAAGTAGTCACTTTCTGAGTCCTGAACCTGTGCTAACATCGCTTGATAACGTGCTACTGGACATGACCCGCCCGTCCTAATTCTAAACCTAAAAGCTAAAGCAAAACCTAGCACAGCTAAACCTATCAGGATTAAAAAAACCTTTTTCATTACTCCCCACTTTCAAAGGGAGACTTGAACCCTCTGGTCAATTACTTTGGCAATTCCGTAGGCAGACAAGTAGAGACCCAGCGATCTCAATATCCCGCCTATGAATTCACCCTTAGCGAGTGCAATTAGAGCTATACCTATGATGATCATGTAGAATGGCGATACACCAGCTAAGTAGTTATTCATCAATGCAACTATGATAGCGGTTATGACGGCATAGATTATTTCGCTACCGACTAAGGGTATGTCAGGTCTCTGTGTGGTCAATACGCTCATGTTCTCACCTTACTCTTTAGTATGTTACCGAGTTGTTCAGATACCTGTGTAGTGGGGTATGATGACAGAATCGCTAGACCATACGCAGGAGATGCGGTCTGATAGTAATCTCCTTTTACAGCTCTGTATTTGTCACCGGCTTCTATCATGTACCTATCGGTGTTCCTTAACCTCTTGTAGTTAGTCTTTTCAACTAAATCGTTGATCTCCCTACATTCGGGTGAAGTGAAATTATTGTTTACACATGACCTAATGGTGTTCTCTACATCTAAGACGTTTATGTGATGAGTAGTTAGATAATCCCTAAGAGCATCTTCTCTATACTCACCAATCTCCTTGCCTTGCAGAGCGCTCTCCTGGTCTACCCAAGCGTTATAAAGTGTAGCTCCCCTTAGCAAACCCTCTATGTATTTGTCAGCACCTAATGCAATGCCGATTACGTAATTCTGAACTGATGAGGGATTAACTGAAACTCTTAGTGCTTTGCTCTTTCTCCTAGCCACTCATAGACACCCCTATCTTAGGCGCAATTAAATTAACCAATAGGTCTACCGTAACAATAGATGCGACGGTTGCAAGAAGCGGGTTAGAGATAAACAGTGATGCTACGATTAAAGCAAATGCTAATAATCTCTGATGAGTAAACTTTAGTGCAATAGCACCGCCGATTATACCTATAAGCGTTTCGGGCGTTAAAACTGACTTAAGAGATTCAAACGTCAATTTACTCACCTACCTCTTGCCTCACCATAATGGGCGAGTTTCCTATCTTTGAGATAG
>JAWAXC010000170.1 GCA_038897115.1 Sulfolobales archaeon
TTGAGGGGGAAAACCCTGTAAGGATCGTTGTTGATGGTAGGCTCAGCATTAGAGAAGATCTAAGGCTGGTGAGGGAGAGGATTGCGAGAACGATTATCTTAACATCACAGGTAGCTGATAGAGAGAAGATCGAGAGGTTAAGGGGTAGAGGTTTAGAGGTCTATGTGATCGAATCTAGCTCGCCACCAAAGATAGATATGGATCGAGCTTTGAATCTATTATATAGCATAGGCATTAGAAAAATCCTAGTTGAGGGAGGCGGAGAACTAATATGGAGCCTAGCGGAGAAGCACTTGATAGACGAGATAAGGGTAACATATACAGGCTATATACTCGGAGGCAGAGATTCGGTGTCAATAGCTGGTGGAAGAGGCTTTGAAACAACATCAGAATCACCCCTTTTCAAACCAGTAAGTGTACTTCTATGTAGATGTGGCAGAGAAGTCCACATAATATTCAGAAGAGTCGATGCCATTTCTCCCTAGGTGTTCATTCCAATCATTTTATGGTTCATGGTCTCGCCTAGGGAGTTCCACCTTGTCCATAGGGATCTCGGGATCCCTATGGGTTCATGGGTGGCTGTCGAGCCCAACGGCATGGGGCTCCCATCTAGGTTTAGCCCGCCAGGGCTTGGAGTAGCGCTCCCATCACCCAGGCGGATCACTGGTAAATCTGTAATCTTCGGAGTTTATAAAGCTTTAATGGCATCAACCTACCTTATAGCTCTGAGGGGCTTGAAACGCTACGATGGTTATTAACTTATATAAACTTCTCCTTTAAACATCAAGATATTTTCAGCCCACAAATCTGGTCATGAAAGATAATATAATCCCGCATGTTTAGATCTAATACATGTCTGGAGCTAAAACACATGCTCATCTTCCAGTCGATCTCGTCTTAGTTATGGGAGATATTCCCTATGATAGATCCCAGCTAAGTAAAGACCGAAGAAGCCTTGAGAAGAAATTCTTTGAAACAGGGAAAGCGGATCAATATATGCGTTAACTTTAAAAGCCATATATATACTTTGGTGGTGCATATGGGGCTGGGAGTTCTAAGAGCCTCTCTCCTAGCCCTAGGTATTTCAAGCATTATTGCCGTGCTTCTCATCAATCCCTTCTTCTCGGCCGTCATATCTTCTGTGATCTCTGGTGAAAGCTCCCTAGTAATTATTCTCCCAGAACCTGCTGAGATCTTCAACAGATCCCTGGATAATTATACATACTATGCAGAGATCTGGGCTATTGTTCCTGAGGGTATCATTGAGCTTGTGAAAACAAAAGTTGGACCTGGAGTTCCGATGATAAAGCTTACAATAAAGGATCTAAGAGATATCGTTTCTAAATGGCTTGAATTCTATAGGGTATATGGCAAATACTGGAGACCCTCTCTAGTGATCCAGTTCTCAACATACGATCTTAATAACAGATCATCTATACTTGCCTTTGGAGCTTCCATAGTATATGATCCAGAGATCTTTATATCCCCTATAGCTAAGACAGAGGTTCATAGATTATCATTAAGAGAATTTCCATTAGTAAAGAGATTCGAGGCTAGGAATCAAAGTAATGCTGAAGTCTCCTTTGCCTCATGCAATATAACCCTACAGGGTCTCCCACCACCATGTGCAAGTCCATATGACTGTGGATGCTGCATGTCAGATGGGAGCTTTCCATATTTCACAAGATTAGCTCTCGGAGAGAAGATATTCGACTCGAGCGACCCATCAATCCCAGAGGCTTTAAGAGATAAGGTGCCTCTAGCAATCCTCTATTTAGATCCTAATGCTCTGACAAGATCCTTCTCATTACATATGAGGCTCAAAATATTAATAAGTGGATCTTCAGAATGACTATATTCGATAGATCCTCCAACATCACAATATGGGGCGATGCCAGTGGAGAGTTAACAGCATCTGTAGGATCTGGTGTTCAGGTTGATATGTCACGTCGTATAGGTATGATCTTTTGGCCTGGATCGTTTAAGCTATATACAGCCTATGGCTATACATGCTGCTATCAGAGGCTATGCACCGGTCAGGGTGATATTGCGATCACATGTGATCCCAATGGATTCCCGGCTCTTCTGATGGTAGTAACCTATGTGAACCCGGTACTTGCTTCAGAATCATTTACATTGGATGAGGCTCCTCTAGATATATCTTACTTCAGATCCAAGCTTATGTTCTCCTACTACTATGTGCCTGCAGGCTCCTATGTATCGATTCAAAGAGATCCTTATGAGCTGAGGATCAATGTTGTTAATATTATAATGGCTATAATACTTAGTAGGTTAAACATACCTTGGCAGCAGGATGTTCTGCTATCAATTGCAGCTGAGTACATGCCAATAGCTGTGGAATTAGTTGGATCTCAAGGTATGCAGGAAATCTTAGAACTATATAACACTGGTTTATACCCAGCTACAGCATATGTGGCAAGACTCCGGGCAGTATATATAGATCCAACAAGGTCTCCAGAGACTTTCACCCCGCTATTTGTTGATGTTAGATAAGCTCTTATCAGATCGATGTTAAAGGTGGATTTTCCACATATAGTTTTATCTGCGAAATTGTGATAGAGATCAGCTTCTATATAGTCGCTATACATGTTTTTGGGTTCATATATCTTTTCAACCTCTACAGGATAATATTGTGGGGATGGAATGGTTAAGATACCCTCGACAATGATTACTGAGAAGCTTGAGGGTAGGAATATCTATTTAGAGTTGGTTGGCGGAGAATCTCTAGAAGGCGTTCTCGACCAGGTAACCAGCTATGAGCTTGGTTTAAGAACTGCTAACGGTGCAGTTGTAGTATTTAGACATGCTATTAAGAGTGTGAGGGTTAGGGAGAACGAGGTTATGGGGATTGTGAGGGATTGCTGTGAGGAGCACCATATCCTTGGAAGCGATTATATAGGTTATGAGGTGGTTGTCAAGTTTATAGATGGCGGTGAGGTCTCAGGAAGGCTTATCTCTATATCGAGGAATGAGATCGCTGTAGCCTCTGAGGGATATGCATATATACTTAACAAAGGCCTTATCTCCTATGTTAGACTCATAGGTTAACATTTA
>JAWAXC010000171.1 GCA_038897115.1 Sulfolobales archaeon
ATCACAATAGCAAAAATATCATAGGCAACAGCAGAAGTGTCGAAGGCTAAAGTATCCAAAACGAGTTTAAACTCTTGGAAGATTGCGAAAAGTTTAAGCTGGGAAAATCACACCAGCGAATTACTATCAAAACTTCTCTAAAAAACGACTTCAAACAATCCCTATGAAATTCTAGAGAGATACGAGAATAATAAGAAAAACAGTTGAATTAGTAATCTCAATTATACTTATCAGAGAAATTCACCTATCGCAATTAGTTTTTTAATATTGTTCTGGTGTTGATTTATTAATCATGATTAGTGTTATTGTTACTGAGTATAATAAGAGGGATTATTTAAAATACGCTTTGAGTAGTGTTTTTAATCAAAGTCTAGATAAGAGTTTATATGAGGTAATTTTGACTAAGAAGGAAGAGGATAAAGAGATTGATGATTATGCTAGAAAAAACGGTGCTAAGATAATTTATGATGAAACTTCGCGCTTAGGTGAAAGAATTTATAGCGCTATGCAAGAGTCTAAGGGTGATATTATAACCTTCCTAGAAGATGATGATATGTATAATGAGAATAGGTTAAAGATAGTTTATAATGCTTTTAAAGATAGGAAAATAGGAGGATTTAGAAATGCGGTTATTCTAATAGATAAATTAGGTAATAAAATTAAAGAGGAAGAAATAAAGGAGGATGAAATACTCAACCCTAAAACATACAATCATCGTAAACATTTCATGCCATTCGTTAATAATTCTTCTATAGCCTTGAGGAGGGACTTAATAGATCCTGACCTAAAATCTATAGAGCTGATGATCGACGTTTACTTCGCCTTCATCTCAATTTGTAATAAACTTTATGAAGGCCTCTATAACGTGAAGGATAAGCTAACGTTTTATAGAATTCATCCTCATAATGTAAGTAATCCATCAACCTTATCACAACGAGTATCATTTAACAGTAGGCACATGCACGAGTCTGAATTAATTTTTAATAAGTTTAAGGAATGTAGTAAAGAAGTGAAAAAAAGCCTTGAATTTTATAGGATTAATGACAAGCTAAACTATTATAGATTATATTTACTTTTAAATGGGAAGAGTCCACCAGATATGGATTTCACATTAGGCGAAAAACTTCAATTATTAACTATACCTACCAGATTACCATTTAAGTTTAAATTAGCTATAGCACTTACTGGACTTGTATTGTTTTTACCTAAGCCAATACGAGATAGGATTATTGCGTATAGGACAAAAAAGATTTTTAACATAAAATAATGTAAAAATATTGCTTATATCCTAATTTATTTAGTTATAACATACTATCATTCCATACTCTAATAATTCTCTCCTAGTAGATATTCATTATCAACTTCTCGCATCAACATAAACTATCATTATACTTAAAATTGGCCTTAGATTCCCTTAGTCTAGGCAAATTACTATCCTTATCAGAGAGTATAGGATAATTAGTTGGCCATTTGACATTTATTTCATCATCATTCCATACTATCCCAGAATCATGATCCTTAGAAAACTCCTTAGTAACCATGTAAACTACATGAGAATCTTCTAATGCATAGAAACCATGAGCAAAACCAGCTGGAATCCATAATAATTTACCTGGCGTTAATTCAACACCAACCCACTTTTTATAAGTAGGAGAGCCCACCCTTAAATCAACTGCAACATCAAATATCTTACCAGATATTACAGTAACTAATTTACCTTGAGCGTAGGGATTTAATTGAAAATGTAAACCCCTCAAAACTCCCTTTTTAGAAAAAGAATGATTAATCTGTGGGAAATTGCAAGGAACGTAATTTTTAAAATCGCTTTCCTTGTATAATTCCTCAAAATACCCTCTATTGTCTGGAAATTGCTTAGAAATTATTAAAACAACTTCAGGTATTTCCAACCTTTTGAATTCAAATGGCATATCTAAATCACTTTAAGACAAATTAAAAATCATTTAGGTAAGCAGTTTATCTAATCTTTGGCTTTTAAACGTTAAGACTTATTATTTCACTCTTTAGGATCTTTAATGCTTCAATTAAATTCAATGGCCTATTTATCTTTAACATGTTTTTAGCCTTCTCCACATTTAACGAAGAATTTTTAGGTCTTTTAGCCTTCCACTTAATCTCACTCGTAGTTGTTGGAATTATGAGTCCTTTATTCAATCCAAAAACCTCAGCTAATTTAACTGAAAATTCATACCTACTTATTTGAGAATCGTCAGTTAAATGAATGATAAAATTATAATGCGTATTACTTTCTATTAACTCTTTTAACATTAAAGCGAAACTAGTATTTAGAGTAGGTGAAGTTATCTGATCAATTAATACGCTAACCTTCTCGTTATTTTTTAACTTCTTAATAAGCCATAGGGCGAAATTATCTTTCCCACTAGCTGGATTACTACCATAAGGAGTACTAGTTCTAGCAATAATAAAAGAGCTTGAATTTTTCATCACCTCTCTTTCACCTTGAAGTTTAGTTAAACCATAAAAATTGATTGGATTTGGTTCATCTTCTTCCCTATAATTCCCCTTAACCCCATCGAATACGTAATCCGTTGAAACATAAACTAGTAGAGAACCGTATTGATTAGATGATTTAGCAATTTCCCTTGTAACATCTACATTTAATAATTTAGCAAGTTCTTTATCTTCTTCGCACTTATCAACATTTGTTAATGCGGCAGTATGAATTACTACATCTGGTTTAATCTCACTTATAATTTTCCTTACATTATCAAGTTTAGATAGGTCAGCTATTACGTAATTTCCTTCAGGCTTACTCGTATTATAAACTCCTATTACCTCATGAGAAGTAGAGAATATTTGTAAAATTTTCTTTCCCAAAAGACCTCCAGCACCGGTTAGAAGAATTCTCATTCAAATCACAATTTTATTTGCGATCTATCCCCTACTATTATTCTTATTGAGCTCGGCTTACCTGAGGAGTTACTTATTGTACAGTAATTACCTATAATACTGTCACTTATTCTCTGGCTTATATTTTCTATAGTAGTATTTCTCATTACTATAGAATTTTCTATATCCACATTAGCTAATACGC
>JAWAXC010000172.1 GCA_038897115.1 Sulfolobales archaeon
TGAGGAAGAGCGTAGGAGGAATCTTGAGGATATCGTACGCCATGCCCGCTGGGAGGCTGAGATGGTTAAGAAGCTCGGTAAAAAATGGTTCGAGATAAGGGATAGATGGCTTATCGAGGCGTGGGAGGCTGATAGGGAGATGTGGAAAGACCCTAGGGTGAGGGAGGCACTGATAAAAGCAATACTGGTGAGGGACAGACTCAAGCACCGCAGACCAGCGGTGGAGTAGCTGGAGCTAGTGGTACTCGTGCCGTTAACGGGTGAGCGATGTGAGAATCTGTTGCCTAGGCGATATCCACTACTACGGGCAGCGGAGCGACCTAGAGCTACTGACCCAGCGGATTGAGAGTGTCTGCGGCAGTGCTGATGCTATGGTTGTTGTCGGCGACTTAACTTCCAGCGGGAGACTAGACCACATGAGAGAAGTTCTTGAGGCGGTGAGAGATGCTGCTGGAGGAATCCTAGTGCTTGTTGTACCCGGCAACCACGACATCTACGTTGCTTGGGACGAGGTGGAGAGAGGTGTTAACTCTCTTCTCAAGCTATCTATATTCAACAGCCTCGTCGAGAACATTGGCTGTATAGCACTGATGAAGAAACCATTCATCATAGATAACGTTGGTTTTGTTGGCTCTATCGGGTGGTACGACTATAGCTTCGCACCTCAATGGCTAAACCTCCCCCTAGATACCTATAGGGAGAAGGCTTTCGGATTGAGCATCTGGGCTGATAGGGAGTTTGTCAAGCTACCCTTCAGCGACGAGGAGTTCACGATAACGCTGCTCGAAAGGTTCGAGGAGCACATCAGAGAGGTATACAGTGCTGTAGAGAAGATAGTTGCGGTTATGCACCACGTACCCTTCAGGGAGCTGGTGCACTACAAGCTCATACCAGAGTGGGACTATTTCTCCACATTCATGGGTTCGGAAAGTTTCGGACATGTAATCAAGAAGTATGACAAGGTTAAGCTTGTTCTTTACGGGCACAGCCACAACGGCGTGGACACCGGGTTCTGCAAAGAGCTACACGGGATAAAGTGCTGCAGCTGCGCATCACCAATACCACTGGTAACCACTCTCTAGAGCTCATGGATCAGGTTGCTAAAGAGATATATAGGGTTTTAAAGCCAGGTGGGTATCTAGGTATTCTCATAGGGGATACAAGGATCCACAAACACTATGTCCCAATATCCCACCACGTCCTCCAGATCCTCCTTAGAAGGGGCTTTATATTGAGGGAGGAGGTGGTGAAGATCCAGCATAAGATGAAGACAACAAGAGAGGTTTGGAGGAAGCTGAGGAACAGGGATTTCCTCCTAATATACCACGAGAAGCTCTTCATACTAAGAAAGCCTAAGAACACAGGCGAGTATAAGGAGTATAGATACAGTTCATATATAAACCTGAACTGGAGATCGGACAGTTAAACCATATGGTAGATTAACAGTTTATTCAGCAACAATAAAGCAATGAGGATCTAGGGTGGATATCGAGGATCTGAGTTAGCTTTTTTGTTTCTCTCTGGGTATTGCTACATTGTTCGCGTTATATGAAATAGATAGGTTTTTCTCCCTCTTTATAGCCTCCTCCACAAGATCTACAATCGTCCTCTTCTTCCTCAACCTCTTAACCCATTCGCGAAGAGGTGCTGCGGTGGCAAATACACCAAGAACCGCGTCACCAGCAAACTTTACAACTGAAAGCCTCGCCTCTTCAAGGCGGGGATGCTGCTAATGCTTATAAGCTTTTGTCTCATAATTTCTTGGGGTCTTGGCGGGCTAATCTATAGCGATCACCATATACTAGCCTCTCCATCTCTATGCCTGCCAAGACCCTGAGCGTGATATCTTGATCAGGAGCTGTGTGTATAGAGCTGCTGCCGGATGAGGTGGCTGATGAGAGGCTAAGGACACTCTGTAACCTCTCTTCAAAGCTCTGGAACGAGGTGAACTATGCTAGGAGGAGGCAGTTCTTCGAAACAAAAAGAGTAGATCTTAAGCAAACATATAAGGAGTTCTATGAGAGGTATAAGAAGTTGATTGGATCTGTTACCGCTCAGCAGATCCTAATTAAGAATTATGAGGCTTGGAAAGCATTCTTCTCGTCTTTGAAGGCTAAGAAGGAGGGTAGGCTACCACCATACATAAAGAAAGTTAATCCCCCAGGTTATAGGAAGAAGGGTGGGAGGAGAACACTGTGGACAGTCCTCAGAAACGATCAATATAGAATCGAGGGTGAATATATAGTTATCAAGGGTTTAGGGGCTATAGGATCTATAAGGGTTAGATACTCTGGGAAGATACATATAGCTGGGAGGCAGGGTAGGGCTGAGATACACTACGATGCTGATGATAAGAAATGGTATATGTATGTATCATATGAGGTTGAGGAGAAGGTGATCAGGGGCAGTAGCTTTAGGATCCCACTTAAGCCTAATGGAAATAAAGAGGCTGGCATAGACATAGGCATCAATAACCTCTTGGCTGTATATGTTGATGACGGATCTGCATTGCTTGTCAATGGAAGACCTTTGAAGGCTATTAGCTTCTACTGGAGGGAGAAGATATCCGAGTATCAAAGCACATTGAATAGATATGGCTTTAAAACATCTAAGAGGCTTAGGAGGATGTATAAAAAGTGGAGAAGACAGATAAAGAGCTACATCAACTGGGCTGTTAGAAACACAATAGAATGGCTATACCATAGTGGTGTGAAGAAGATATATGTTGGTCACCCGAAATACGCTTCTCAAGAACCTGGTAAGGGCTCTAAGGTGAACTTCGAGATTGTCCATGTATGGAGCTATGGATATCTATTGAGGAGATTAAAGGAGGTTGCTGAGGAATACGGGATAGAGGTTGAGCATGTTGATGAGAAGGATACATCTAGAACATGCCCAATATGCAGGGCAATAGAGAATCACAAGAGAATATCGAGAGGGCTGTTCAAATGCTACAAGCATAACATCGTATTCAACGCAGACCTC
>JAWAXC010000173.1 GCA_038897115.1 Sulfolobales archaeon
CCAATCCTTCTCTCAAGGTTTCTCCCAAGCTCTTCAACCCTTTTCTCGAGCATGTCCATCCTCTTCTCAATAAGATCCATCCTCTTCTCGATAGACTCCATCCTTGTTTTTAAACTTTCTTCTAGGCTTGCCATTCTCTTCTCAATAGCATCCATCCTAGCCTCTAGAGTCATCCTAGTAGCCTCCATTAGTAGGAAGCCTACTTCCCAGTCGCTCAGCTTCTCGCCCCTGACAGCCTTATCAATGATCTTCTTAGCATACTCTGTAAGGATAGAGGCTATAACATCTAACCCAATAGATGAAGAATGATCAGCCATAGACCTCTAGATATAGAATGCCGTGAAAGCTAAAAATCTCTATCTAGAGGTGGGAGGCTATCTGTAGGGATTAGGTTAATTGAGATTAAATGAGAGAGGATTCGGCTATCCATATCCATAGGGATAATCTCTTTATTTGGAAGTACATAGATCGTTTTCAATGCTACCCTTTGGTAACAACGTCTATAGATCCTCGATAGATATAGGTGAAGGGTTTCTCTAGGATGGGGGAAAGATTGGGTGTTGTATCACTTCTGGACATTCAGGACTGTTTTAGTCCTCTTAGGGATATGAGGAATCAACATAAAGGCTATATTCCTTACTAATAGGCTTGGGGTTAGCAAGGAGAGCCCTGCTCCCATAGATGTCCCTAGTTGTGTCGTGAGGATCCCGAGGAGTGTCATAAGTAACCATAAACGGTAATAAAAGATTGATCTCGGATGAATGGCTTTAGTGCTATAATTCTCTATGTTATAGGCTGGGTCTTCTTGGTGGCATTATGCCTTTGCTTATTAGTCTTGCCTGGAGTAGTGCTATGAATACTCTGAGCCACCCTACATATCTAACTAGATCTTCTCTATCTGTCTCTCTAGCCTCTTTCATCATGAGATCTGCTATCCTCTGTAGCTCGAAAATATGCTCCCATGTATAGTCGTTGATATCGATTCTAAGGAGCTCAGCCAGCCTCCTAGCAACCTCTTCGGTATAGTATTTCGAGTATGTTGGGGGTCTCATTGAGTCTAGAAGTGCTTGGAGACCCCTGTACTCGGTGTCTGTAACCATGCCCTTGCTATAGAGTATATAGAGTAGTGCTTCGTTATAGGTTATAAGGCTGTTAACGCTTCTTCCAAGTTCTTTGATCGTGAGTTTAATATCGCTAAACCTCCTCTCCATATAGAGTAATATGGCTAGGGCTAGTATCGCTGCTAGAGGTGCCTGGGCTACCAGCGTCGAGATCATAGTAGTTATATCTAGAATCTCTGGCACAGCATCTCCAAAACTATAAATATCTAGGCCAAATTTAACCACACGATCCATGAAGAGCTCACTCCTAAAGCAGATACATTATAAATATATAATAATTATATAATAATAAATATACAAGCTAAGTCGAAGTACTTCTCATAAGCGTTTTATGTAATGCGCTAACTTTAAGCACTAGGGTATCGCGATGGATCATAGATAGTAATAAGCAATCCCCGAGATCTCTATGAGAAAAACTCGAGATTGAGAAGCAGTAAGAACCATACTCAAACCTTGGGAACGCACATAGATGAGTCTGGCAATGCAGCGCTGTGTAATCACCGGAGATCCTAAGATGCATTATATGTCATATCACTTCCACCAGCCCTTTCCACTACTCCCTACTCTTAGTCTTTATTGCTTCGCGCTCTAACTCATCTATTATTGACTTTACCTTGTTAAGCGCGTATCTAACCTCATCAACCTGGTACACTCCCTCGTAGAAGGCTTCTTCGTGGAGGGTTTTCATTATATCGCTGTAGAGGGCCCTGAGATCCTCCCTCCCTATCTCTCTAAGAATTCTCCTCCTCTCGGCATGACTCTTCGGAATTACGCCCTTAGAGATACGTATATACTCATTTATAGCTATTATCAATGCTAGGAAACCCTTATCAGCTGCACTTCTATATAGCAGTATATCTCTAAGCCTCTCAGCACGATCAAGCTCCTCATAGGCATAACCCAGGATCTCCCTGGCCGTTTCAAACATCAAATCTCCAAATCCATATCAACTAACAGCTATATATTTCACTCTACCTCTCTATTCATCTCTATGGGAGGGGAATAGGCATCGGGTTTTCTGCTATAGCGCAGATAGGGATGATGCTAGAAATGCGTAGAGAACAGGCTTTATAATCTTCCAGTCGAGATTTAAGCTGTGGTGTTGATTAAACAATGCATATACCGGTCTACCGCTCAGTGTACTAATCAATGCATCGATAAATCCAATGGTCTCTCTATATGTAAGACAGTATAGCTTATATATATAGTATATAGATAATAAATCCTATGATCCGAGTAATACGATCACATAAGGATCTGTGTTTAAAGCCCTCTAGAGATAAAGCCCTTTAGAACCTAAGATCTGGGATCATCTTATGAATAGTATTACATCCATTGATCGCCGAATCGTTTACTTTGAGATGCATCAAGCTATGTATTGATTAATACACCGATGTAGCAACTGATCCTCTATCTAGGCTTCTAGGGGGACGCCAGTTATACGGAACTTTGGATTTTTAGATATATGGGTTGATCAGCTTGTTGATTAGCCTGGCTAGATCTGCTGGGCTTTTGAGGCTCCGGCCTGGTGATACCTCTATGGTATTGATCATGGATCATATGTCTATGGGATATAACCCATAGAACCCTTGATCCACGGATCATATGTTGATAGGTATTACTCGAGGCTATATTTTTTAATATCTCTAAAGATTATATCTGTAGTTGGGGTTCTCCGCTGCATTGTGGGATCTATGGATCTCTATTGATTCTCGGGATCTATCTTGCCCTCGGATCTTTGGTTAAAATTAACCTGGTTTTGTTAAGTGCTAGTTAACAACACCATAGCCCACACCAGATCTTTACAGATCGATCTAGATCCCAAAGATCTAAAA
>JAWAXC010000174.1 GCA_038897115.1 Sulfolobales archaeon
CTCCTTCAAAAGCGCCTTTAGATCCTCGAGATCCTCCTCCGATATGTTCCACCTACTCATTAGATTCCTAAACTCGGGAAGCTGATCTATTGGAGGATTTCTCTCGAAGAACGCATAGTGGAGGATATAGAGTAATATAGAGGCATCGCTACCAGGTCTTATAGGTATCCATATATCGGAAACCATAGCTGTTCTCGAGAACCTTGGATCGAAACATATAAATATAGCCCCCCTCTCCTTGCTCTTCAATAGATGAGCCATAGAGAGTGGATGGGCCTCTGCCGGGTTAGAGAAAAATAGTACGACATCTGCTAGGGATAGATCCTCTAGACTTGCTGTCTCAGCACCCCATCCATAGGTAACACCTAGCCCTGTAACTGTTGAGCTATGGCACTTCCTATACTGGGAATCGATATTAGAGGTTCCAAGATATATGGCTAGCTTTGTAACTAGATAGGCTTCATCGTTAAACAATACCGATGAGCCCATAAGCTGAACCGGGTTATCCTTGCCAACATAGTAGAAGCCATCGCCTCTTCTCGGATAGCCTGTTCTCGATCTCCACTCGCTAAGGATTTCAGATAGCTTCCCAGCGATATATTCAAAAGCCTCTTCCCATGATATTGGTTTCCACATGGGTGGATATCTATTGATTATTGAGGAAAGCTCTTCCCAGCTAGATGCAGATAGGATCTCCTCTGGAGGAGGTTTTTCACCGGTTCTAATCATCGGTGTTAAGATCCTCCTATCACTCGAAACTATTTTATGAGAGGCAACGCCCTTAGGACAGAGAGACCCTCTATTTATATATGAATCCATAGATCCCCTAGTCCACACAATATTCATCCCATCTGTATAGAAGTCTATAGAGCATCCTACAGAGCAATAGGGACATATAACACTTATAACCTTAAGCTTATCAAGCCCCATCTTACCGCCTATCTCCCCTAAGGCCCATCTATGTTTATAGAGCCTTCCAACTATATGCTGCACCCTTCTACAATACTAATGTAAGAAGGCATATATAGTTATGAAAGATAATTGAAATTCATCGAGATAGATATATAAAGTCTATATAAATTATATTGTGCAGGCTTCTCACTAGCTATAACCGATCAAATCAACAGTATTCAGCTAGATCCATCAGCGTTCTTGCTAAATAAATCTCTCTCCCACGATAATCAATAAGGTCTCCTCTATTCCCTATCTCCTTCTCACTAGTATATCCTGTAAGCACGAGAATCCCCTTAACACCTGAATCCACGGCGAGCTTCATATCTGTATCAAATCTATCTCCAATCACAGCTATCCCTTTTCTAGAAATCCTATATCTATTTGTTATATACTCGATTATCCATGGATTAGGCTTTCCAGCGATATAGTCAACGCTTCTCCCGCTAGCCCTTTCAAGAGCTGCTACTATACTTCCAGCACCTGGATCTAACCCGTCTTCCACGGGGATCAAGTGATCTGTATTAGTTGCTATAAAAAGGGCTCCCCTTAAAAGGGCTCTCACAGCTGCTCTAAGCTTTATATAGTTAAAATTCCTGTCGAGACCCACAACCACAGCTCTTGCTCTCTCTGCATCGTTAATAGTTAAGACCCTGTGGCCTGCTAGGATTAACTCCTCCATCAACCCCTCCTCCCCTATCATATATACCTCTGTACTGCCTTCTCTCTGCCGCAGCCACTCTGATGCTAGGAATCCGCTGGTTAGAATCATTTCTGGGGGCACCTCTATCCCCAGCCTTTTTAGGGCTTCTCCATATGATGCTCTACTTCTAGTTGAGTTATTGGTTAGAAATAGAACTATGATCCCTTTTCCCATTAGCTTCTTTAGAGCCTTTAGATTCTCCTCTATAGGCTTAGATCCTATCCATACTACGCCATCTAGATCTACAAGCAGGGCTTCTAAACCATCTATACATCCATGGATCCTCTTAAACATATATCTCCCAATTGCGTATTTCCAGAGAATTTATAGCTTATAACCCATGATATCCACTACCAAATGGTATACATCTTGAACCCAACAGCCCTAGCCACAGCCCTTTCTATCTCTTTTATCCTCTCCCTAGTCCTCTCATGGATCATATATAGGCTTGGGCTAAGGCTTGGAATAGTTGGTAGAGATGTTCATAAGAGCTGGGAGAGCTATGCTGTGAGAATAGGCGGATTATCACTTATATCAGCACCCCTGGTATCCCTCGCTATATTGCCTTCGAGGGATATACTGGTGTTTCTCATAATCAGTGCTATATCTGGCTTAATTGGATTTATAGATGATATAAAATCTCTACCAGCGGTTAGAAAGGTATTGATCACAGTGATCCCAGGTCTTATTCA
Source organism: Sulfolobales archaeon (assembly GCA_038897115.1). Lineage (NCBI taxonomy): Archaea > Thermoproteati > Thermoproteota > Thermoprotei > Sulfolobales > Sulfolobales archaeon. Next base: position 2,347 of record JAWAXC010000174.1, read on the forward strand.
CTTAACAACAGGTCTATATGATCCTAGGCTATATATACCCATGCTAGGGGAGATCAGCGCTAGAATCCTATATATATTTTTAATACCAGCCGCATATGCCGTGGCTCTAAACGCCTCTAATATGATGGATACACACAACGGGATCCTTGGAGGATCTATGTTAATATCAATAGCAATCCTATCACCTATCATGATATCAAGATCCTTAGATCAAGATGTCTCAACAGTTATAATATCATCTATCATAGGATCTCTTATGGGCTTCCTAATACTCAACATATACCCAGCGAAGATATTCGTTGGCAATGTGGGATCCCTAATGATCGGCTCGTGGATAGCGTTCCTAGGCATATACAGCAGATCAGAGGTACTTTTAATACTAGCTCTCTTCCCAATGATAATAAACGGATACTCCATAATATCCAGCATAGGAGGTCTTAAGGAAAAGAGTGCAATAAGAATAAGACCTGTAATAGTTGAAAAGGGTCTGATAAAGGCCAATAGAGATCCAAAAGCACCGATAACAATAGCGCATCTAGCATCTTCATCAAATAAAAACGGGATAAGAGAAACAGAGCTAGTTATAAGTACATGGGTATTATTCTAC
>JAWAXC010000175.1 GCA_038897115.1 Sulfolobales archaeon
GTTACCGGTGATGTTCCAGCTGCGACCAATGCCATTATAAGGATAGCAAGGATAAGGTGGGAAAATGCTGTTATAATTGCTACTATTCTTGCATGGCTTGTCATAGGGCCTTACTCAATCGTGTTTTGGAGGGTATCTCTAGATGTTGCTAACTATCTGCTTCTCTACAATTGGTACTATTCAATGTGGCTTGGCCCTATAGCTGGTGTTATGGTGATTGACTACTGGATCCTCAGGCGAAGACTCCTCAAACCTGAGGAGCTCTATAACCACAGTGGGATCTACAGCTATTATAGAGGTGTGAATATTGCTGGCATATCATCCTTCATAATAAGCATCTTGATCGAGTATTTACTAAGCGCTCTACAGGGTAGTATTAGAATATACTTTGGATTTATACCAGTACCAGGGATCGAGTTAGCATGGTACTATGGATTTATATCAGCTGCCCTGATATATCTAATGCTGGCCCAGACTATGAAACAGCATGTATTACCAGAGATTATGGGGGTGAGATAGGCTGACCGAGATATATGATCTCGTTGTTAGAAGGGCTAGGTTGAGGGATAGGCCTAGGGATAGGCTATACGATATAGCGGTTGAAAATGGCAGGATAACAAGGATCTCGGAGAAGATATCTGGGAGAGGCTCGGAAGAGATAGATGCTAATGGAAATCTGGTAACACCTAGTTTCTTCAACATGCACTTCCACCTAGACTCAGTATTAACTCTTGGGAAGCCGAGATATAATGAGAGCGGCACACTATGGGAAGGGATCGAGATCTGGGGGGAGCTCAAGGAGAAGCTATCTGTAGAGGATATACTATCGAGGGTTGAAAAGGCAGTTAAGCTTATGGCCGCATATGGAACCCTATTAGTTAGAACACACGCTGATACAAGCGTGAGGAGTCTAAATACCGTTAAGGCCCTTATAAAGGCTAGAGAGATGTTTAGAGAGATAATAGAGATCCAGGTGACAGCCTTCCCACAAGATGGCATACTAACAGATCCTGAGAACGCCGAGCTCTTAGAAAAAGCGGTGGAGCTTGGTGCTGATAACGTTGGCATGATTCCGCATAATGAGTGGACTAGAGAAGATGGTGTTAGATCTATTGAGATAGCATTCGAAATAGCAAAGAAATATAATAGGGATGTAGATGGGCATGTAGATGAGACAGACGATCCCATGTCTAGATATCTTGAGGTTGTTGCTGCAAAGACTATTAGATATGGCTGGCAGGGGAGGGTCACAGCTGGGCATGTTACAGCTAGTCATAGCTGGGATCCTGCCTATAGATATAGGATCTCATCATTGATAAAGAAGGCGGGGATCACTATTATAGCTAATCCATTGATAAATATACATCTCCAAGGTAGATTCGATATATATCCAAAAAGAAGGGGTATGGCCCCAATAAAATTCTTCCTTAGCAGGGGTATTAATGTTAGCCTAGGCCATGACTGTATAATGGATCCCTGGTACCCCCTCGGTGTGGGAGATATGTTACAGGTGCTCTTCATGGCCGTACATCTAGATCATATAATGGGTGTTTCCGAGCTTAGATCATCGTTGGATCTGATAACGATAAATGCAGCAAAAGCCCTAAGGATCGTTGATAGATACGGTGTTGAAGAAGGCAAGGAAGCCAACTTCGTGGTTCTAAATGGTAAGGATGAACTCGATGTACTCAGAATATTGGGCCCACCGCTATACGTTATTAAAGGTGGTAGAATCATAGCTGATAATACCTCAAGAACAAACCCGAAGATCATGTATAGGGGTAAGTGGGAAGAGCTTAAACAGCACCTCTATGATCTAATAAGTGTGTGATTCTAGCTTAGAGACTCTTCCAATAAAATTTGATCTACAGGTTTTAAGCTTCTAAGCCAAATCGACAAACTTGATCCTCAAATTCTTAACAGAACCAAGCACAGCTCCCTCCTATCCCTACACCCTAGGTTGCTTAGCGTGGCATATGCTTTAAGAACACGCTTGCCTTCATAGCTAGATCTCTATGTTTGCTTAGCAGCTCTCTATCATATGTTATGAGAGATCCTCTAATTCTCCTAGCCAGAGCCACGTAGATCGCATCATACACGGTAATATCACTTTCAAATGCAATCTTAATGGCGTCCTCAAGCAGCTCCATAGCATCCACAATCCAAAGACCAAGTTTTTTGAGAGCATTAACAGCCTTGATGACATCTTCTCCATCTAATCCTTCTATGTATCTAAGCGCGTTGGAGACTTCTATGAGTAGTAACGATGGAACGTATATTTCTACTTCACCATTTAGGAGTAGATCTCTAACTAGCTTCATTTCCTCCAACTCCTCTTCCCCCTTAACAAACCATTTGATGACAGCGCTAGCATCTAGGACTATGGCCTTCATCTCCTCTCATCCCTAAACTTTCTAATAACATCGGTCAGGGGCTTCTCTGGCTTGGCCTTCGATGCTATCTCATCCATAATCTTGAGGGCTTCTTTAACCTCTAGCTCTCTCAATTTCTCCTCGATAGCTTTTCTAATAACTTCACTCCAATTAACATCGGAATACATCTCCATACGCTTCTTCAGCTCCAGAGGTATTCTCACAGTAATTTTAGTAGACATAGAACCACCAGTTATCATATGTACAGACAGTATTAATAAGTTTTGTTATGTCTATATAGTTGCGTCTGTACGATTCTGTATAGCTCTTGCATTCTATACAATTTTCATGGAGCATTAATAGATCATTGGAAATATTGAGAAGCGCGTAGTTCCTAGTCTCCTTTCTATATTTCTATATTCAATCTCTTCAATGCTTCGCCTATTCCACCTAGCTTGATGAGATCCCCTTGGCATGTGGTGAGCCAGCTAGCCATGATGCTAGCACCTCAGGATCTATGTTTCCACCTGTAATCATAGCTATAACCTTTTTCC
>JAWAXC010000176.1 GCA_038897115.1 Sulfolobales archaeon
TTGGGGAGTATCTCTAGTGCTTTGAAGCATACCCCTCCGAAGCCTGAGCCTAGGTCTATGATCTCTAGATCCTCTCTTCCAGCTAGATATTTCTCAACGACATATCTGAGCACCTCGGCAACCTCCTTCTTGGGTGATGGGGCATAGCCGGCTCCCCATATCATGGGTATCAATAGATATGCTACTATAGCTAGTGGGGCTAGGAGTATTAGGAGGTATATATCAATGGTGCTCTGCATATCCAAGGGATCCTCGATGTTTTCCAGCTATCTCCTCGATAGAAACTCCTTGATCCTTCTTCTAGTCTCCTCCCTCATAGCAGACTCTGCTATTAGCTTGAACCCCTCCTCTATATATCTAAGCTTCTCAACAGCTATAGCCCTTTTAATCGATGCTACAGCATCTGGGTCTGATGATGCTATTTCCCTCACAACCTCTCTAGATCTTCTCTCCAGGAGCTCTTGATCAACAACCTCATCCACAAGACCCATGGAGAGTGCTTCATCAGCAGATATAGATCTGCCGCTTATAGCTAGATAAGTAGCCCTTCTAACCCCGATATTCCTCCACCCAGTTAGAGGTGTTAGAGGTGGTATAAGACCTAGTCTAGCGCCTGTTATCGCAAGGCTAGCCCTTCTAGAGGCTATCACATAATCCACTATATGGAGTAGCTCAACAGCTATGCCAAATGCAGGGCCGTTTAACGCAACCACCACAGGCTTCTCAAGCATAGCTATACCCTCAAAGGCTCTTCTAGCCAGGCTGAAGATCTCCTCAACCCTTTTCACATCCGTAGCCTCCAAGATCTCCTTTAGATCCACCCCCGCCGAGAAATAATCACCCTCACCCGTAACTACCAAGCCTATAACCCCCCGATCCCTGGATATCCTCTCAACAAGATCTATAAACCCCTTAGAAACCTCAGAGCTCCACGCATTCCTCCTCTCAACCCTGCTAATCCTAGCCCACATAACCCCAGAATCATCAACATAGCTCTTAACAGCCATTTAGACCACCAACACCAGTTCCACATAGAAACTATATTAAAACATATGATCCTCGCCATCTACTTCATAGCTACCATAGCTACTTCGAAAGTAGAATCATCACAATCAGACCCATTGGCACCTAGCTCACACTTAGCTAACCCAATTGTATAGTTCCCACTTAAAACCCTAGGTATAAAAGCCTTAAACACGGCTGTGTATAGAGAAGAAAGGCTGAGAGGATCTCATGATGGGAAGGGGGATTGCTTCCTTTATCTATCCGCGTTGAGTAATGTGGCTAGTGCTGGGAGATCTACGAGGCTTTTTATGTTTTAGTGAATGCTCGGCCACCCTGTTAGCAGGATCCTTACAATAATATTTCTAGATCATATTTATTGAGGTGCTAGATCCTATAGAGATCACTTTTCAATTGTGTAGCAATTGGTTGAGAGCTTATCCTATGATCCTATTTAATATCTTGCTCTGAATCTATATTTGGTGAGTATTCTGAGGCATCCACATGAGATCCATAGGGAGAGGGGGCCTAAGAGTGTGGGTGTATTTGTGCTGACTATAAGCACCTCTAGATATATGGCTATGAAGAGGGGGGAGGTATATACTGATGAGTCTGGGGATCTCATTGTCTCTATTGTTACCAATGCTGGTCATAGGGTGGTGGGTAGGGCTTTGATTAATGATGATAGGGAGGCTATTATGAAGATTGTTGGAGAGCTACTCGATAGGGGGGATGTAGATGTTATAATAGCTACTGGGGGTACTGGGATCTCTAGGACAGATACTACTATAGAGGCTATAAGACCCCTTCTCGAGAAGGAGATCGAGGGTTTCGGCGAGATCTTCAGATTCCTTAGCTACCAGAGGATAGGTGCTTCAGCCATGCTCTCAAGGGCATTGGCAGGTGTTTCCAAGGGCAAGCTTATAGTAGCCCTTCCAGGATCTCCGGACGCTGTTAAAACAGGTCTTGAGCTAGTCCTACCAGAGATACCCCATATACTTTATCTAGCTAGGAGCTAGCACTTATAGTTTTTATAGCATATACCAAACCTCCTAGCCATATCACAGAGTATCCTTAGAGGTACAACAGCTCTCTTCCCATCTCTAGTAGTTATCATAGCCATTCTACCAGATATATATACCTCTGCCTCTAAACATCCCTCAAACCCCCCTCCCCGATCCCCTGCTGACTGGCTATCCTGCCCCGTAGTCCCATCCAACTATGTGTTTTTAGGAGAGAGGTATTAAGGTAGATACCTAGCGCATGATCAACATATCCCGATATCGTTAAGCTCCACATGGATCTCGTTAAAGCTATAGACCCGCCTTCTAGGATGGGAAGAGGCCAGACTATATCACGGTTATGCTTATAATAATTAAAACCCCAACTCTCTTGGGGTCTTCATGCTGAGACACCCATTCCCAGTGGCTATCGTGGTTGGGATCCCCGGTGTTGGGAAGACAACCCTGATAGATCTCTCTACTAAAATGCTTAGGGAGAAGGGTTATAGGGCTTTGGTGCTCAACTATGGTGATTATATGCTAAAAAGACTCGTCTCGATAGGGGCTGTGAGGGATAGGGATGAGATTAGAAGGCTGCCGATAAGGATCCAGGTTGAGAACCAGGCTGAGGCTGCGAGGATGATGATAAAGAGTGCCTCAGAAGAGCTCCTAGGATCCAAGGGTGTTTTAATAGTCGATACACATCTCCTAATAAGAACCCCGACGGGGTATTGGCCTGGGATACCTCTCCATGTTGCTCAGGAGCTGAAGCCGGATACGATAATAGTTATAGAGGCATCGCCGGAGGAGATTATTGCGAGGCAGGCTAGGGATCCTAGTAGGAGGAGGGCTGACTACTCAGATCCAAAGATCATAGAGGAGATGACTAGAATGAATAGGATGGAAGCACTAGTGGTAGC
>JAWAXC010000177.1 GCA_038897115.1 Sulfolobales archaeon
GCCTTGCCAAGATATTCGTTCGATGATTGCATATAGAGTGGTTCTAGTCTAACTGAAAACATGGATCTACCCTTCGAGGAAAGAAGGTATGGGTTTTTTAATCTCTTCAGAATTATAAACAAATTTTATAGCCTTATCTACATTGCCTGATATTGCTATATCTCCTGCGTAATGTGTTAACACTAAGGATTGTGCGTTTTTAAGGGTTTTTTTCGTATCACTAACGTTAAAAGGTGATGTGATTCTAATGTTTCCACTCTCTATAGAAAATTGAGTTATCTTCTCTAGTCTTGCCTTCCAGATTCCAAACCTCTTAGAGCCTATTCGTAGATATAATTCTGGTGGTAATTCATTCTTTGATATGATTATTGTCCATCCTTTAGTCCCTGGTGCTATTGCATTATATCTCGTAATTAGTGGAAAAGCTGTTCTTGTTTGTGGTTTATAAAGGATATAATCTGTTTCACTTGCGCTTAGTAATATGCTTTTGTAATATACTTTCTCTAGAAATAATGGATAAGCGTAAACTCCTAATTCATCGAATCGTTCAGCTGGTGGTTTACTAATCTTAATCTTGTTATATGCCGTTATATATGCTAGTGGTTTACTATTATTATTAATATTAATATTATTATATTCCGATATTAAACCTTTTAATGCTAATACTAATGGGTAATTGTGAATAACTGGGACTGTTGTTTGAATAAAGGAGTTTAAAGTTCTATTTGGCATTGCTAATGAGGAGAACCACATTAAGCTTTGGAGCTCTAAGTCAGCGTAATAAAACTTTAATTCATCTAGCCTGTAGGGCATTTTCTCCTCTTCTCTTATTTCTTCTGAGAGTCTTTTTTCTCCTTTTCTTCTACTTTCTAAGATCCCTTACTTTTACCTTCTACTTCCTTAATATACTTCACAACTGCGCTTGAGTAGTTGTAATTATCCCTTGCCCATAATGTAACTATCTCATCACTACTAATATTTATTTGAATGTTCTGTTGATCTATCTTTTTGTTTGGATCTGCTAGTATTTTAAATGATTTAATATTCTTTAGGTACTCTATTGATAATTTGATTACCTCTTCAGGTGGTGCTAGTTTTCGTTTGATTTCCTCTTCAGATGGTGCTAGTTTTTCTTCAATTTTCTGTATTACATATCTAGTAATGTCGTAAGAGCTTACAGTTTCTCTATCGCTGGCGTTTAGTCCTAATATTATTACTTGTACGCTACCGTATTTTGTTTCTCCTCCTCCCATCCTACTGATACTTGAAAGTGATGATAAGACAAGTTTAGCCTCTAGTTCTGTTACATCATACATAGCTAATTTGCCTATAAATACGACTCCTGGTAATACGTGGGATTCTTGGTAGAGTGACATTCCAGTATAACTTACACCATCTCCCACTTTATTATGAGTTAACTCTGCTACTGCAGCTTCGTATGTAGCAGTTCCAAACGCTGGGTCGTGGACAACTCTACTCTTTAACCCATAAGCTGTTCCTTTCTTCTTCTTCTTTGATTCCAATATTTTTAGTTCGTTCCTCGTTATTATTGAGCCTAAAATATTGCATGATGGACAATAGCCGCACAAACCTATATCAGTTCCTCCCGCTGATGTTGGTGGTGCAACATAACAATTCCAACTTTTATTACCATTGTTGTCAGTTGTTATTTTTTTAAAGCCAAGCTTTTCATAGTTAGGCAAGATATCTTTTCGTAATTTTTCATTATCATTATTATTTCGTAATATTTCAAGCATTCTTCTCCTTAGTTTAGCTTGAATTTTTTCTGGCAGTATCGTTGGAACTGATATAACCTTTCCTCCAAGATTAATCTCCAATTCACTAACATCACCTACTCCTTCTGTTCTGAAGAGCGGTATTCCTTTTGATACTATAGCATAAACTACTTCTATTTTTCTTCCTTTACTAAACAGTCTGTTGTCATTCTCATCTGGATTTCTTAAATATCCGCTGTTTTCCTTTAAGAATTGTGTTATTGGATCACTTACCTGACTCATTTTTTAACCCTCCTTTAAAATATTTGATATTTGATGTCCATATTCATTTTTTATTTCTTTTGCCGTTGCAATATTATATATATTCTCTACAACTAGATTTATCAATTTATTCCTCCACATAGGTCGCCAATTCTTCATTTCCTCATCTAGTTTTTTCAGTAGTTCTTCTAGCAGAATTCTGTAAACAGTATTTAGGGTATCGCTTTTAAAGGGTGGATTAGTATACTTAGCCATTATTATATCTATTCTGAATTTTAATACTAGTGTTAAGGCTCTTCTAATCTCTTTTGTAAGTGAGTAGACTGATGGTTTTCCACCATAATTCTTAGCATTATAAGATAATAGTCTTCCTAGTGCTAGTATTAGATCTACTTTTGAATCTCCTTTCTTTACTAGATCTAATATTTTCTTTACCTTTTCATCTGTTGGTTGAGGGGACACACTACTCATGTTTTACCCCCTCCTTACCCCCACTAAGGCTAAGTGGTGGGCGAGGGTTCCCACTATCATGGGAAAACACCTTTTTATAAAAACTTATTGGGTCTCTTCTAAAAGAGGTATAATTTTCAATGGCTTTTCTACCTATTTCATGATTTAGGAGGATATGAATATAGAAGTCAAATGGGTATCTAATATACCTTAGAATTTCTGATATCTTGTTATCTAAATTTCCTTTTGGGATCGTATAAAGAAGAGCCATAGTTGTGATAACTAAGGGTGTATCTGCCTCGTACTTACTATCTGTTGGATCGAAGTCGTAAAGTGGTTTCACTGGGGATAAGAGTTTTTTCTCATATGCCGGGCTTACCTTTGCATTGAAGGCTGCTGGGTAAAGACCAGTAAAGAACATGCCAGCAGCAATTGCTGAA
>JAWAXC010000178.1 GCA_038897115.1 Sulfolobales archaeon
TATCGATATGGGTTTTGGGCCAAGGCCCCACTCCCTCCCTATGACTATTCTTTTCTCCCAGTCTCTGAGGCCTAGGGTGAATATGTGGATTACATCGCTCTCTTTCTTAATATATTTCCCAGCTATTCTCTGCAGGTCTTTCAGCCTCTGTGGATCTATCTCTCCTGCGAAGGCGCTCCTCTGTATCCTTGTTAGGCCTAGCCTGAATAGATCGTCTGCTAGTTTCTGCCTATCCGCGTTATCCCCTATATCATAGACAACCAGGATCCTCACCATACCTCTATGAACCCCTTATATCTTGTTCCACTTCTCAGGGATGATGCTAGTCTCATGGCCGAGGCTCTTATGGCTTGGGATAGTTTTTTCGGGTTGTGGTCCCCCTCCTCTTTAACTATTCTCTCTAGGCTCTCCGTTATCGCCTTGGCTAGCTCTGCTCTGTATTTTCTATCTATGAAGCCCTCTGTGATCTTTGGTCTATAGCCTTTTCTGAAGAGCTCTACCAGGGCTCTATCTACTGCTGATGGTTTGAACATTTCTGAGAAGTCATATACTAGGCTCTCCTTACCAGATCTATCTTTGTGTATATAGCCAGCATAGGGATCTAGCCCTGCTATTGCTAGTGCTCTCCAGCACTCGCTATATAGTATTGCGTATCCATAGTTCAGCGCCATGTTAAATGGGTCTGGGGAGTCGTGGTTTCTTCCTTGGAAGCCTATGTCTCTCGGGATTGCCTGGGCTATTGATTGCCAGTATATATGGGCTGCTTCTGCCTCTATCTTCATAGGGTTCTCGCTATCCAGGCTATGGATCAGATCCTCTATCTCTCTGTGTGGGGTCTCTGCTAGATAGCCTTTTCTTCTCAGGCTCTTTAGATGCCCTGCTTGGTTTTTGAGCTTAGCCTCTATTATTGCCTTTGCTATCTCCTTTGCCGAGCCGTTATATATTGCTTCATACTGGGCTCTCCTTGTCGCTGTTGTTGCTGTTGGGGTTGAATGGTAGATCCTTGCCCATGGCTCTCCCCTCGCGTCTATAAATACTATGTCTATTCCGTGTCTCATTGCTAGTCTTATTGCTCTTGATGTTATCGATGCTCCTCCCGATGTTATTAGGATCTGGTCTATGTCTGCTGGGCTTATCCTTATCTTCTTATCCTTATTCGTGATCACTATGCTCCCTCTTCTCGCAGAGATCTTTGTTCCGTATTCCGATATTATTACTGATCTCATCTTCTCACCCCGCATATCTCTAGGAAGGGGCATGTTTCTGGGCAGTTCCTAGCTATCCCTGGGTCTTTTCCGCTTAGTATTAGGTCTATTGCCTCGTCTCTTGCGTCTATAAATTCTTTTCTGAGGTCTGGGGATATGTAGTGTGTTTCTATCGATATATCTATTTCCCCGTTTATGTTTATATATATCAATGCTCCGTAGTCTACTGGTATTTCCAGGCTTGATTCTATTGCTAGTGCGTATCCAGCTAGTGCTAGTCTGTGGAAGTTTCTCCTCTGCCCTGTCTTGATCTCTATTACTATTGATGGCTCTGCTAGCGCGTCTATTGAGAGTCTGTCTGATAGCCCTACTAGTGTTCCGTCAACCCTTAGCTCTGAGATCCATGGTATTAGGCCTGCGGCGTCTTGCGAGCCGTATGTGATCTTTGCCTTTGATACTTCTGCGCTCCACATCAGTGCTAGGTATCTATATAGTTTTTCACATTGTTGTCTAGAATCCTCTGGACAGATCTTAGACGCTGTTTCACCCGCTTTCCTCGATAGCTCCTCATAGATCTCAGGCCCGTCTCTTCCGAGGAGGGCTAGGGCTCTCACAGCTTTAGAGGCTTCTGAGAATATCCTGTGTATCGATGCCCCGTTTGCCAATGCTGGTTTTGAGCTGTCTCCCCTCGCCCCTACTACTCTTCTTAGGTAGAGATCCCGCCTGGTTTCGCAGTATCTATAGGCGACCTCCCCTACTCCTAGCCCTAGATAGGCTCTGGGTTTTACCGGGGGTGTGTGGTAGCTCCACCCCCTAAGCTCTTCCGGCACAGGGTCTTTTGATCTTATGTGGTGTAGTTTTTTCAACCCCCTAACTATTTCGAGCCTTGTGAGCATTGTATTACCCCATCTCCCTTGATACCCCTTGCTTTTTAGCTGTTAATGTAATACCACCCCCGATTCTCCCGGGTGATTCAGGGATGATCTCCAAGATCCTCTTGGGAGTCCCTGGAGATCTATAGAGAGGGGATCTATAGATCCCCAGGAGATCCCGGGATATATATAGCCCCACAGCCAAGATCGGTTGGGGAGCATGGCAAGCTATATATTCACACTAGGATTCCACGAAGATTTTATATTGAGGAGACTGCTGAGCGAAAAAGCACAGCCGGGGAACAGGATAGTAGTATTCACAGTAAAACCAGCAGCAGGCGCAACAAAGACAGCATATCAAAACCTAGCAACATATTGCATAAGAATGGGGCTATCATCGCCAGAGCTGGTAGAGCTATCCATAGGAGACGCAGAGGATATGATCTCATCAGTGCTAGACATTCTAGAAACCCTGGAAGAACCAATAATAGCAGATCTAACAGGAGGGATGAGAATCCTGGTGATAGCTATATACACAGCACTAATAGCATCAAAGAAAAGATTCAGAGTATATGTAGCAACAGAAGGAGAGCAGAGAGCACAGATAACAATAGAATCAACACACATAGAAGCAATAACAAAAGAACTCACAGAAGAAAAAAGGAAAATCCTAGAAACGATAGTGAGGAATCCTGGGATAACACCGCCCCAGCTAGCGAGGATAATGCAGAAGAGTGAAAAAACAATAGCAAACCACATAACAGAACTCAAAAAACAA
>JAWAXC010000179.1 GCA_038897115.1 Sulfolobales archaeon
GCCATATATAGCGAAAATATCAAGCCTTCAGATATAATTAAGTTAAAAGAATACATCAAAGATAAGAGTAAATTTGAAATAACCAATGAAGGGAATGCCTATCAACAAGTCCTGGAACTCTTTAATCATATAAACATAAATCTTGAAGACTTAAAGGGTTTTAAAGAACTAGAAGACGAAATAGTTCATTTCGAACATATAAGTGTGATTTTAGATGATAAGGATGTAGAGGAATTAAAGAAAAAGATAAATGACCTTGTATCACCTATAGATAGAAAGGCAAAGGAAAATGAACTTAAAACACAGCTAAAAACTGGTAAAATAGATCTTGAAAAATACACGGAAGAGATAAAGAAACTTAGTGCTCTAGCCAACGTAGATACATTCAAAGTGAAAAATAAGCAAATAGAAATAAAAAATATAGCTAACCATTATTATTTGCCTGTAATTATTTCGAAAGATGAAAAAATCGATTTTATCAATCACATAATAACTTTTGAGAGTGAAAAGAAATTCCTTAGGGATCTAGAAAAATATATAACGAAAAATAATATAGATGTTGATTATTGGTTTTTCTCTAAGATAGATCAAAGTTTAGATAAAATATACATACCATACTACAATAAAAAAGATAATAAGCCGGCAAAATTCTTCCCAGACTTCATCTTTTGGCTGAAAAAGGGTGATATGTATTATATCATATTTGTTGACCCAAAGAGCACATCGTACACAGACTATGAATATAAGGTTGATGGATTTTCAAGAATATTCGAAGAAAATGGCAAACCTAAAGAATTTAATTATCATGGACTAAAAGTACGAGTAATGCTATATCTTTATACAGATGATAAAAATAAGCTACCCGAAAAATATAAAAAATATTGGTATGATAATATAGAAAAAATATTCAATGTTTTCGAAAGTTCTCATAAATAAAGAGCTCAGTATAAGAGAAACACATCATTGTTGATAAGGTCGGGCATATTTGCTAAAGAATCAAACAACCTTGAGGGATCTATGATAATAGGAATTGATAGAGATTCTTACATCGAATACGAGAATTTAGAGAAATTCTATGATTAGGTCTTGAAGTTAAAACCTAAGGACAAGGGAATATCAAGGAAAGCCTTGAGGGACATTAAAGAGAAAATCAAAGCAAATAAGACCTTGAATCCAAAAACCAATTTTTCAAGTTTCTAGCTAGGTTTCCATCCGTTACTATCCCAGAAAAACTTTTCTTAAGTAGCTTTCGGATGTTCCTAACCGTTTAGCTAAATCTTCATTTTTTATTAATTAATGAGTCAGTTAAAATTTTTGTGTAATCAGACCTTATTAAAAGTTCTTTATTTTCATTTGATTCTTTTTTCTTTATTTAGTATTTCCATTAGACGGAATTTCAATTATTTTCCTAATTTAGTACACTTTTTGCAAAAATACATTTTAGAGCCTTCTATATCTGCCGCAAACTTCATAATTATTTCAAGTACACTTACGGGTAAATTTAAACCTAATAATATCTTAGGATGAATCTCTCCTACTAAAGTCAACATATTTATTGTTTAGAAATATTTTACCAAAACGTCCTTCTATAAAAGAAAGATGTGAAGAATTTTCAATTTTAACTTCTTTATTCATAACTCTGCTTGCTATTTCCTTAATCATTGCAACGAGCCAAGAAGCATTTCCTTTTTCGTCTGCTATAGATAAAGAAAGGATATTTCCATACTTTACATCTACGGAAGAATCTTTATTGTATATCAAAAAGTAGTAAAGACCATCCTTGCCCTTATTATTTTTATAAAACTTTATCAATTCTGGATAAATTGCTTTAAGTAAAATTCGCTGGCACGGATGGCTTTTTCTCCTATTGATAAAATTTAGAACTTAAAACATTAGAATCAACTTCTTGAAATCCTAAAGAAATAAGTATTTCTCTAATGGCTTCTACAATAGGCCCACTTTCTATAAATTCTCCTTTATTAAAGGCCTTTGGTGTTTCACAACCTATATATTCTCTACCTTGAAGTCTTAAAATTTCATCTGCTATATCTGCATAACCTACTGTCTATAAAATTGAACTTTAACACACATATAATCCCGGATCCATTATAATTACCACTCCACTGTCTATAAAATTGAACTTTAACCGTTAGCTTATCTCCATTAACATTACATTTAAAGCCCAATTTCACTAAATTTTAAATTACTACATTGTATTAATTTCCATTTCTAGCAAATCAGAAATAAAATTATAATCAAACCCTATTGATCTCCCAGTGATTTTAGGTTCAAATCCTTTTATAGCTTTGCCATTTCTAATTCATATCCCTCTCCACCAACTTCCAAAGTTAAAATCCTTTTATACCATAACTTTGCCTAATAATTTAGCATTAAACAAAATTACATATTTATTGACCGTATACGCCTGAGTTGTTTTTAATAAATGACGAAGACTATGCCAACCCTCATCCTCCTAACAATATCTTCTATCCAATAAGAGGCGTGGCTAATCCCGGAAGAAGTTGAGATACACCTTAGTTACAGAACTACTATGCGCTTGGCAAATATACTGTTAGAAGAAGTTAAAATACACTGCTTTTCAATCACAAGGCTCTTTGATACGTGTTGCTGTTAGAAGAAGTTAAGATACACTTTACTTCAGGTGATTTAGCTAACTGTTCTTCCCTTTTCTTGAAGAAGTTAAGATACACTTTACTAATGAGACAATCCACTGCAATATCAGCATATTTACCTTAGATTATAGTAAACAACTTTTTAGTAATGAGACTAGGAGATACACGAGATGCAAACACAATAAGTCAAGGTAAACAAACTTTACTA
>JAWAXC010000180.1 GCA_038897115.1 Sulfolobales archaeon
GATAACGGATTTGTCACAATTTATCTATCTGGAATACCTAGCAATAACACTGTAATCTTACATTATGGAATCGAGAGCGGACCTCAGCAAGCGTGGACTAGTATATATAATGCGAATATGAAGTGGAATGGAAAAAATTTTAGTGTAACTATAGGTCCATTCAATAATGGGACGTGGATTGCGTGGGTCTTTTATGATAATACTACTAACCAGTGGATAAATTACTATAATCATCCATTCTGGAATTGGAACCTTGAAATTAACCCTTCGAATGTAGGGCAAACATATGCTACAGTATTACAAAATGGTTCAATATTAATTACTATGATAGGTAGAGCACCAGACCAAATAGAAATACATTACGGTCTCACGACTGGTCCCAAAACTGGATTACCATGGAGTAACATAACTGATGAATTAATGACTTATAATCCGCTTTGGGGAAACTACACAATACTCATAGGCCCATTTAAACCAGGCCAATGGGTACAATGGGTTTATCACGATTTAAGCCTTAACCAATATTACCACAACGTTTCTGGCACTAATTTCGCAATACAAGACGTATACTCATTCATTCAATACGTTAATTCAGTATATAATAAATTTGTTTATGTTGAAGGACAGAGAGCTGAAATTTACATAACTCTAAATAACGAGTTACAACAGCCAGTTAATTCCGTTCTTTCTCTACAAATAGCTGGTATAGGATATAATATTTCTGCCTATTTGAATCCTGGGATAAATAACATTTCATTTACTCTCAACACTAATAATATTCCTCAAGGAATATATCGTCCATTACTTAACGTTTATGTTAACAATACTCTTCAAAGACAAGCCACCTTACCTCCATTTTACGTTTTAAATGTAACTGGCAAAAAGCCATTAAGCCTCGTTATAGTGTGGAATATGCACCAACCACTTTACGTAGCCCCCAATGGGAGCTGGGAACAGCCGTGGGTTTGGTTACATACTGGACAAGATTTTATGTGGAATGGTAATTTAGTAGGGGCCTATGAATTACAAGCATTATTAATAAAACAGTTTAACGTTAGCGTAACCATAGACTTCACACCAGTACTACTTTACCAGTGGGAGACAATACTTCATGAGAAAAACGCTACTTTTACAGCTAATTTTGGTATAAATACAACCCATGATATTCAAGCAGTTAACTATACTCTAAATCTATATAAAACGTTAATAAAAGAAGGTAAAGTAGAAGTTTTAACTGTACCCTTCTATCATCCATTACAACCACTATTACTTCAAGATGGCTATTGGAGCGATGTTTTAGCTCAGATAAAAATGGGTGAGAACTTAACGCACGAAATCTTCGGAGTATGGGCTAATGGAACATGGACTCCAGAGATGGCCTTCGACATGGATTTAGTAGGTCTTTATAACGAAAGCGGAATTTCGTATACTATCTTAGATCAGCAAGCATTCTTACCTTATGTTACTTTAGTTAAAGGTTCATTAAATCCAGACCAACCATTTATAGTCGAGAACAATTTAGGACAAACAATCATAGTACTTTTTAGAAATACTACCTTATCAAACGAATTTGGCTTCAAATTTTTCAGTCAATCACCTCAACTTACCGCTCAAGAATTAATTCAACAATTAGCCCAAATATACATTAATAATCCGGGTGGAGTAGTTACTGTAGCCCTAGATGGTGAAAATCCATTAATATTTAACCCATCAACTGGCCCTGCAGATCTATACGCAATCTATCAAGCATTGTCTGAATACCAAGGAAGTTGGCTCATAACCCAAACTGCCAGCGAAGCAATTGCAACACATAAACCTAATACCGTAATAACAAACTTACCGGTTAGTTCATGGGATTTGAACTTAAACTATTGGAATAATGGTTACATAGGTAAGATTGACATATGGCAAAATGTATCTTTAGCTAGAGAATATCTAGTAGCATACACAGTAGCATTAGGAGAAAACGTGTCTCCCTTAGTTTATCTACCCTTTAACGAAACGCCAAACTCTACCAACTTACTTAATACACTGTGGAATTACTTGTACATAGCAGAAGGTAGCGATTGGACATGGCAAACGGGTCCACCAGCATATGGTCCAGCTTGGTTTAAAGAACAAGCTTTACTCTATACAAACACAATAATCTCTATAGTTAAAAATCAATTTTCGTTAATCAAGTTATCAAGCGTAAAACTGGAAGGTAACAAGATAAGACTTAGCATATATAATGGAATTAATCACACTTTACATCTAATATTGGTAATAAATTACAATTCTACAGAGACAGCTATCCCTATTACGTTAAATCCTGGTAATAATCAGTTTAAGATACCCTTAAGTATAAGCGGAAAAATAGAGATTTCATTATACTCTCCAGTAACTCCAGCAGAAGTTGGCCTAACGTTAATCCCCATTAGTAATTATGGATTCCTAATCAGTTCTAATCAAGTTATGGTTAACAAAGGCACAGCAAATAACCTTTACATAATAGTAGTAGGAGGAAGTATTGCAGTGTTGTTGGCAATTTTAGAGATTATAAAGAAAAGATACCTATAATTTTTTTCCAATTTAGATTATAGAAAGATAAAAATTTTTTCTAAAGAAATGGAATTTAATTATATAATAATTTTGACTTACAAGGAGTTATTTTAAAAGCAATGAATTAGCACATTCTAATTATTAAAAATTTTATGCGATTTTGCCAAGGAGAATTTTAATAAAAGCTTGAATGTATAAACCAAAATAGGAAAGTATAAGCAGGAGCAATTCTCTCACATCAACAATTGATTTTTTGACCTCAGAGTACAGTGC
>JAWAXC010000181.1 GCA_038897115.1 Sulfolobales archaeon
AGATCAAGCACATAATAGTGCTCCTTTAAATAATCTTTCCCAGAATTCTAATATTGATGATGAACGCTCTATCCTATGAGAGATGATTAGGCTAGAACCCCGTCTGATCCGGATTTCTCTTCCTACAACTAGTCCTTGCTAATGTGATAAGGCGAATATTCATTCTTAAGCTAGTCTTATAGGATATACCAAAACTTTAATGCTTAGAAGA
The DNA here is from genome assembly GCA_038897115.1 of Sulfolobales archaeon. Classification (NCBI taxonomy): domain Archaea; kingdom Thermoproteati; phylum Thermoproteota; class Thermoprotei; order Sulfolobales; species Sulfolobales archaeon. The sequence continues at coordinate 212 of JAWAXC010000181.1, forward strand.
TCTCGAGTTGAAGTTAACAATTAATTGATTTACAGCGAGTAACAATGTTTTACATGATTTTAAAGAGGATGCTCATCACGGCCTGATAAGGGCTGCTAGCCAGAGGAGAAATACATAGCTTATAAAAATATCTCTATAAAAATAATTCTATCTAATATCTTTCAATATCTCTTCAGCTGCTTTCCTACCTGAAAGTAGCATACTACTAAATATAGGTCCCATTCTGTGGAGATGTTTTAGAGCTGCGACAGCCATTCCAGCCACATAAAGTCCTTCAACAACTTTGCCAGTCATTTCAACTACTTTCAGCTCACCTAATTCTGAATAGGCGGATCTCTCACCGGGTACTCTAATACCTACAGATGGGTTCTTCTTTTCAAGTATTCTGAGAATTTCGGCATCATGTCCTGTAGCATCTACCACAGCTTTAGAGTGGATAAAGAGAGGATCTACATGAAGTCCTGCCAGAGATACAGCACTCCACTGTACTACTACTCCTTCAACTCTAAATGGCTCTTCACGAACTATTAGATCTTCGACCGTGACTCCATGTATTATCTTAGCTCCAGCATCTATAGCTCCGACTGCTAGTTTAGCCATAAGTTCTGAAGAATCTAGTACATAGAGATCATATTCGCTCATGTACTCATATCTGATGTTGAATTCTTTCAATATAGGTAGAGCTCTCACATCAACTACTATCTTATGTAGCAGCATTCCACCGCCTCCTATACCTCCGCCGAAGCTTAACCTTTTTTCCAGCACAAGTGTCTTAAGACCTGAGCTCGCTAGATACCTAGCAGCTGTAAGACCTGAAGGACCTGCGCCTACTATTACAACATCTGTGTTTACTAGTTTTAGCCAGTCATCTGCCGTAGCCTTCCATATAGCCTTAGAAATTCTCGACTCAAGAGACTCCATTTCACTCACCATTAAAAACTTGACTGGCTTGTCATTAAAGATTTTAATTTTTAATAATAACCAAGTGCTGGTGAGTGCGCTGAGCAGCCGTCTGTGGAGAGTTGCTATCACGATAAGTGGCAACGATTCTAGTGGTGGTGTGGGGATTGAAACAGATTTAAAGACATTCGCTTCCTTAGGCGTTCACGGAACGTTTGCTATAACAGGTGTGACAATACGAAGCACGTATAAGACTACAACGGCGTATAATATGCCTTCCGAAGTAGTATACGAACAGATCAGAGCTATAGCTGAGGAGATAGGTATTGATGCTGGAAAAGCTAGCATGTTGGGCAACAGCTATATAATACGTTCTATAGGTAGAGCAGTTAGAGAGTTTTCTTTTCCTTTAGTAGTAGATCCTATTATAATCACTGAGAGTGGTGTTAGGTTGTTTGAAGAGGATGCTATTGAAACTCTGAAGAGAGAGTTGCTACCTCAAGCTAAGATAGTGACTCTTAGCAAGACCGAGGCAGAATTTCTTTCAGGAATAGAGATAAAGAACTTAGAAGATTCTAAACTGGCAGCCAAAAAGATTCATGAGGAGTATTCTTGCGAAGCAGTGTTAATTAAGGGTAGCTACATTAGAAACAATGAAATCTCATATGTTCTATTCTGGAACGATAGATATTATATTTTGAGTAGTTCAGTTAATGGTAAGTGTACTCATGAAGCTGGATATATCTTCTCTGCTGCTATAACTGCTTATCTAGCTAAGGGTTTAAGTATTTTTGATGCAGTATCTAGGGCTAAAGAATTCGTAGATAAAGCTATAGAGTTCAAAGTAGTATTAGACGGAGAACGTTGTCTAATTAATCCAGTAGCATGGCTTGAGATATCTGCACACAGATACTTAACCTTATTAAGAGTTGAAGAAGCGCTAGAAAAACTACTTAAGAATTCTGAGAAAATTCGCGAAGCAGTTCCTGAGGTGGGTATGAATTTAGTAGAGAGTATACCAGCACAATATGTTAGAGGACCTGAAGACGTTGCGGGGGTTATGGGTAGAATAGTGAAGTATGGAAATAGTATTAAAGCTGTAGGTCCGGTTAGATTTGGTGCATCATCGCATCTAGCTAGGCTAGTTATTGAAGTCTTGAAGAGAAGTCCTGAGACAAGAGCAGCGATCAATATAAAGTATGATGAGAAGTATGTGAGGAAAGCTACTGAACTAGGTTATTTAGTTGTGGAAATTGATAGAACTAAAGAACCTGAAAACTCTAAGAGAATCGAAGGTAGCAGCCTTAAATGGATCGCCAGCGAAGCTTTGAAAAAATGTGGTGAGAGAGTTCCAGACTTTATATATGATACTGGAGACGTAGGTAAAGAAGCTATGATAAGGATACTGGGTAGAGATGCTATCGAGGTAGTGGAGAAGCTCTTAAGGATTTTAGAATAGATAAAAAGCTTCTAATAAATCTGACATCAGATCCTTAAACCTTATAATTCTGAAGAATGAGTAAGGCTGCAACTCCGTCTGATCCGAGATTTTTCTTTATTATTATGCTATAATTACTCTTTCATGGTGTGATATAGTGAGTTCAGAAACTTTGTCACAGCTTCTTTGGACCGAGAAGTATAGGC
>JAWAXC010000182.1 GCA_038897115.1 Sulfolobales archaeon
ATCACAAGGGATTCTATAGATGCAGCGTTGCTTCTCGAACAAATAGTTGGTGAGGATCCTATGGATCCCACATCACTAGATCTAAATATCTCCGGGCTTTATAAGAAGGCATTGGATATGGGGGACAAGATAGATCTTCCAAATGCCAGATTAATAGCTATAAAAGAGATGTGGGAAGGCGTTGAGGATGAGATCTATAAGGTTGTTATGGGCGCTATCGATAAGCTGATATCCTCGGGCTTCTCATACGAAGAAGTCAGTGTTCCCGAGATAAGATATGCCCTGCCAGCATACTATGTTATAGCATTTGCAGAGGCAAGCTCTAACCTAGCGAGATATGGTATCCCGATCTATGGCCTTAAGGAGGATCCCACGAGTCTTCCCTGGGATGAGTATTATTCTAAAGTAAGATCCATGGGATTTGGTAGGGAGGTTAAGAGGAGGATAATGCTTGGGAGCTACATTCTTAGCGCAGGCTACTACGAGCAATACTATATAAAGGCCCTCAAGGTTAGGAGGGTTTTGAGGGATAAGCTGCTGCCTCTCCTGAGAAGAGGATATATAGCATCGCCTACAATGCCTATTAGACCGCCTAGGCTGGGAGAGGCTATAGAGGATCCTATTAAACTCTATGCAATGGATATAGAGACTGTTGTGCCAAACCTCATAGGCTCACCAGCTATAAATGTCGTTGCAGGCTTCACAGGATCTCTGCCTGTTGGGCTTCAACTAATAGGCCCTCCCATGGGGGATAAGGATCTCATATTAATCGGAAGAGCAGCTGAGATCATAATTGGATACTATAATATAACCCCACAGATCTGAGGTGGAGTGTAATGAAGCTAAGAGCAGTTATTGGCCTCGAGATACATATACAGGTGAATAGAGCTAGGAGTAAGATGTTCTGTGGATGCCCCGCAAGCTATAGGGATGCGCCTCCAAACACAAACATATGCCCAGTATGCCTTGGCCTTCCAGGCTCTCTACCGGTTCCTAATAAGGAGGTTATTAAGAAGGCTGTTATGCTCTCACTAGCCCTCGGATCTAGATTAAACGATCACGTAGTTTTTGTGAGGAAACACTATTTCTACCCAGATCTGCCTAAGGGTTATCAGATAAGCCAGCATAGGGGGCCTGGAATGGCTCCTATAGCTATTGGAGGCTCGCTCGAGATAGAGGGAGACTCGGGGGCTAAAATTATTAGGATCAGGAGGATCGGTGTTGAGGAAGACCCAGCCAGGATCACATACCCATATGGTGACCCGGTTAAGAGCCCCTATAGCCTTATAGACTACAATAGATCCGGTGTCCCGTTGATAGAGGTGGTTACAGAACCTGATCTATCTAGCGGTAAGGAGGCAAGATCGTTTTTGGAGAAGCTCTTAACACTTGTCGATCATCTAGGGATCTGCGATCCAGATCTTGAGGGTGCATTCCGTGTAGATGTAAACATATCGATAAACGGTGGGGAGAGGGTTGAGGTTAAGAATATAGGATCTATAAGGGATATAGAGAAGGCGATAAATTACGAGGTGATCAGGCAGAGCGCCCTGTTAATGGGAGGAGGCACCGTCAAAAGAGAGACGAGGCATTGGGATCCTGTTAAAGGGGTTACAGTGGTTTCTAGATATAAGGAGTTTGAGGAGGAGTATAGATACTTCCCAGACCCCGATCTACCGCCGATACCTCTGACAAATGAGTTAATAGAGGAGATAAGAGCCTCAATGCCAGAGCTCCCATGGCATAGAGCTGAGAGATATGTTAAGAGCTATGGATTATCACAATATGTAGCGAAGGTTCTAGTCTCTAGGAAGGCGCTCTCAGAATTCTTCGAAGAGACAGTCAAGATCTATGGGGATGCTCCAAAGATAGCAGATCTATTGATAAACGACTTCCTAGGAATCGTTAACAGCAAGGGCGGCAGCTTCAATGTGGTGAAGGCAAAGCCACAGCATATAGCGAAGCTTTTATCAATGCTAGATAGAGGCATTATAAGTATAAAGATAGCGAAGATGATCTTAGAGAGGGTTGTTATAAACGGCGAGGATCCAGAGGAGCTGGTTATGAGAGAGGGGCTTATAGTGATAAGCGATGAGGCAGAGCTAGAATCGCTTGCGGAAAAAGTTATTAGAGAGAACCCAAAGGCTGTAGAGGATGCTAAGAAGAATCCAAAGGCGATAAACTACCTAGTGGGGCAGGTTATGAAGATGACGAGAGGAAGGGCTGATCCACAGAAGATAAGCTATATAATAAGGAAGAAGCTGGGGATCACCAAAGATCCTCAATCATGATGAGCAAAGCATTAGAGACTATGGAATAATAATGATACACCTTATGATGTAGACAATCTAGTTAAAATTATTGCTAACCCTTATCTTTAATAATATAGACCCAGGGCATCAGAAATGTGTGTGGATATGTGCTATAGATCGCTTAACCGATAGCTGATGGTTAAAGCTCTTTAATCATCTCTTATCCCCTAGCACCATAACTATGATCATCCTAGTCCTTGGGCCGTCAAACTCTGTTATTATCAGCTCCTGCCATGTCCCTCTTATGAGTTTCCCATCGTGGATCGGAAATATGTAGAACTGCTTGAAAAGGGAGCTAAGGAGGTGGGCATCTGCATTATCATCAATTCTATTATGCTCATAGCTCCCCTTCTCTGGAGCTAGTTTTTCAAAGAAATCATATAGATCTTTGC
>JAWAXC010000183.1 GCA_038897115.1 Sulfolobales archaeon
GAATAGCTCGTGGCATGGTACTATTGTTAAAGTCCATATACTAGGTGATTGGCAGAGATCTAAAAGCAAGATCGTAGAATATATTAGAAGAACACATATCATAGCTCCATACGCCTCGATATTCTTTAGAGACCCTGACGGCAATATGTATATATTTAAAAGGGCCACAGAACTAATACCGAAGCCTCCAAAGGAGACCAAGCCCCATCCAGTAGGCGTCGATCTTGAGATGATGAAGATGATGCTGGCATCTACAAGAAGAAAAACCCTTCTAGAGTTCCTCGAGAACGATTTCCAGGGTGTTGGCAGGGTTACTGCTGAAAGGATCTTGGAGCTTGCGGGGCTTAGGGGGGATAGAAGTCCTAAGAGGCTATCTCAATCAGAGATCGAGAGGCTTGTAAGTGTAATTAAGGGGTTTAACGGATTTAGAAGGCCTTCAGCGGATCATTTATCACCCATTGGAGAGGAGATCCTTAAGATCGGGCTTAGCAATATGTTTAAACCAGAGTTTGTTGATGCGGTAACGAGAAAGCCTACAAGCTATTCGGGGCATGCTGTGATTGTTGAGGCAGGTATAGCTTATGGGGGTGGGGTACCCTTAGCAAATGATCCTACGGAGATCTTATTGTTAAGATTTGCCAATAAAATCCCACTGCTATATGATGAAAGCTCAGATGTATCGTATAAAGTTATATCATCGATAGACTGGAAGGACTATGAGATAGAATTCCCAGCACCTCTTGCAGTGCTTATCCACGTTTGTAGCACGAAGGTTCCATATAAAGGTGTTGGTAAGGAGAGTATAGCTGATGTTCCTGAGATAGAGGCTGAGATTAGGAATGGTGTTAGAGAAGTAGCTAGAAGGCTGAGAAGCTATCTTTCGAAGAAGAAGAGAGAGGAGGAGATCGCTAGAAGAGCGTATTCGATAATAAAATATATACCAGAGATCTCTAGAAGCCTATCAGCTATAGTAGCTGATGGAAGCTCTAAGAATATAGAGGAGAAGCTGCTATCTCTCGCCAGGGCAAAGCTAGGCGTTAATATAAATAGTATTAATGAAGTAGTAATAAACATTGAATAATATTTCAATACGAAATATAGCCTGGGCTATTTATAGCTAAAAGCCTCGTACCTCGGGGCAGGGAGGGGTCAAAGTTAAAAACATCGCCCTTCTTGATCTGAAGAGAGACTATATAGGACTTTTCTGCTTTAATATTGTTTCATATTGATTCACTATCTCGATTCCTGAAGAACTCCCTATTATGTCTGCCCCAGCAGCTACTAATATCGCTAGATCCCATATCGTTCTTATCCCACCAGCAGCTTTCACTCCCGTCTTTTTGCCAGCTAAGCTCTGCTTAATCAAGATCACATCATCTACACTAGCTCCTCGAGGTCCAAAGCCTGTTGAGGTCTTCACATAGTCGATCTCATAGTTTGCAGCGATCCTACTTACCCTTTCGATCTGATCTCTTGTTAGATATCCTGTTTCTATTATCACCTTGCTAATAAGTCCAAGCTCCTTCGCCCTAGTTGAGATAGCCTTGATCTCTGCTTCTACCCTGTCCCAAAGCCCCTCAACTATAGATCCTATATCTAGAACCACATCCACCTCCCTAGCACCTCTGGATGAGGCTATCTCTATCTCTCTTAACTTAATCTCAAGCTCTGTGTTTCCATGTGGAAAGCCGATTACTGCTGCAACAGGTTTTTTAGTGATGCTCGATACTAATGAAACCCTGCTAAGGGGGACTACAAGAGATCTAAAGCCATATCTCTCGCTTTCTTCAACGAATCTCTCATACCTCTTCGGCCCTGCCTCAGGCCTAAGAAGGGTCTGATCTATTATGCTTGCGGGGTTCCCGATCTCCTCTATTAGTTTCAGCAGGGATCTCGAGATCATTCTATCCAATCCCCACTCGATATTTTACTTGGAATATAGCTATCCATTAGAAATGAAAGGCCTTTACTTGTTAGAGCCTCTATCTCGAGCTTCGCCTTTTTCTCCTCGAAGATATCTAGTTCTTTCTTCCACTTCTTTGTCTGGAACCACTTATAGTTTCTGAGCTCCTTCGCCCTTTTTAGATCCATCTCCTTTGCCTTTATAATATAGTTCCTCCTCTCAGCCTCAGAGAGATAGGGTTTCTTACCAGTGGATGGGTCGCCGAAGATATCGCTCATAGCGACCCCCAAGAATCTTGCATTGGGTGTTGCAAGTCTCTCGCTCTCATATGAAAGGGTTATTGAGCCTATTTTAAAGACACTATATATATAGAAACCATATGGATCGCTATCGGTTAAGATATAAACTGGTAGTCCTAGCTCCTCGTTAAGCCTCCTCACAAACCTCCTAGTAGCTCTATCAGGCTGACCAGCGCTGGTTACAAGGATAGCCCTGTATTTTCTCCAGAACTGTGCTCTATGTAGCTGTTGGAATACAGCATCTTTCTCCACCACTAGAACAAACTCCGCATTTACATCCTTAAATTCTATAAGATCTGGTGTCGGTTCGATTGCATATGCTCCATGACCCATCTTACTAAGATCTATTATATCATCTCCGCTCTTAATTCTCATATCACCCACCACCTTCCCCTTTTCCTTCGAGAGGATCAGCATATCCTCTCTTAGAAGATCGGTGAATACCTCTATATCCCGTAACACAGAATCG
>JAWAXC010000184.1 GCA_038897115.1 Sulfolobales archaeon
AACGGTTCAACTAGTATCACAAAGGCGGGATAGTTATTATTGATGACAGAGTCTAACGTCTTTACGTATCTAGAAATGTAACGTTTAAAGTCCGGCTTTGAACACAAAATACCGATTGGAGACCCGTCTACTATTACAGGACTATTAACGTCTTTGAGGAAATTCCTGAACTCTGTGTCTAAATCTTTTGTTGGTTCGTATTTAATTAGTCTCATGTTCAGTTTGTTAGAAACAAATCTAGCAATCGAACTTTTCCCTGACAATGGCACACCGTCAATAATTACCTTCATCTCATTAACTGGGACATTCCACTGTCTACTAATTTCTGTAATTAGATTAACAACATCCCTAGCTTTGAACTCAACACTAAACTGATAATTATCAATCACTGTATGTCACCTTTGATCTTTTGAATTTGTGCAATAATTTCATCTCTACAGTCAGCAATACTTTCACATGATGTTACTATCTCGATCACCTTCCTCTTTTCGTTAGTTATCACGATGGTATTATTGCTCTCCCTTAACTTCAAGATCAACATGTTGTTATCTTCTAGTACCATGACCTCTTTTTGACCAGCATCAGGAATTTCATTTATCTTTTTGATGACCCAGTCAAAAAACTCAGGATCATCAAGTTTGTCTATGTTAGTATTGAACTTCATACATCATCATCTCCATTTTTCATTTTGAACTGTTCAGTAACATCCTTCATCGTTTCACGTTCGTATACCTCAATAGGTCTGTCAGGATTATCCTTAACGAACTCAATAATTTCCTCTTTTGTAACTGGAACGATAACCGTAATAACATCGTCAAGTTCTAACTCTTGTCCATCAGATGATACTTCTTCTACCTCTACGTCATCTACATACATAAGATAGGGATAGTCTTTTGGATTTCTAGTATTTTGAGTTAACTCATACAAATCCAATCGGTTCACCTACTTTTTTGCTATCACCGTGGTATTTAAGTCTTTCTTTCATAACTATCTTCTTTGGTATAATCACAGTAACGTTATAACCAAGTCTTGACTTAATCGCTTGAAACTTTTGTTTAACCAGAAATTTTAAGGGATCCGGATCGTAGTACACTTCAATCGGTAAGTTCTTCTTAACACCCTTAAACGTTAAACTTCCCTTTCCAATCGCAACATTGCCATTGCGTTGGTAACCAGCGGGTACCCAATCATCAGGGTCTTCAGTGAAAAAGTACATCTTCTTACCTAGGTGATAAAGATAGCCTTCCTTTTCTATTTTGAGTTGTCCTAGCCCATCACCTATTGTTTTAAAATGTAACTTTTTCTCATCAAGTTTGATTACAGTGCTAGACCTAATATCTTTGGTCATGTGAAGTGAATCCGTATCAGTGTATGTTAACCCGTCCTTATTCTGTTTCATCAGTTGATAAAGATACATTCTAGCGTATGCGGTTACATATGAAGCGATCGCAACAGAATAGCGGGGCGTTAATTCTTCCTTTGTGTAAATCAAATCGTCAATCTTAGTGTACCATTTTCCGTTTATGACAAACCTTCCGTCTCCTCTGATCATCTTCTTAATTTCAGGATCTTTTACTAGTACCGATCTAGCCTTATGTAAACCAAACTTTCCATAGCTAGAGTTTAACACCATCTTAGCTATCGCACGTATTGTTTTGCCCTCTTCACCACCAATTTTTTCAGCTTCTTTTTTCATTTCATAGTACTTGTCAACAAATTCACTAAATAGGTACTCACCCCGGAACCACTTGCTAGTAATGAACTGAATTTTACAACCTTCCATCATAAGAGCCTGTACTTCTGGCGTTGTAAGTACCGCCTCATTCTCTAGTACCTGTGTTAAGATATTTTCACCCCGATACTTTATTTTAGTTACCACAGGCATCAGATCTGTGTCACACTTAAACTTAACACGGTGAAAACCTAGGTAGCCTCTTCTAATACCTTCATTGAACCCCACATCTTCATCTATTGGAATAGTTGGATAACGGAAGTGTTTCATCACCGTTGGGTATAATGAATTGACGTCATAGATCCGTTGTTTCTCGCTAAATGATGAAATCACTAGTGGATCAACCCTTCCGCCACGGTAACTTTCCAAAATGATCGGGTCATTTATCGTGTAGATAAGTCCAACGTGTTCGTCAGGGTTAAGTATTGCCTTTTTGAGACCATTGGCTTCGGGCATGTAATCAAGTAGTACTTTGAACGCTATAGTTGGTAACGTAGTTCCAAATTTTCCTATCTTTTCAAAGAATCTATTAAGAACTATGTGAAGCGCTCGGGCGTCCTGTTTTGCTAGTTCTTCACCATGTTGTTCTACGTAATTGTTCCATTCTTGTGGGTTCTCTTGAATCTTTTGATACTCAACTTGAGCCTCTTCCTTGTAGGTAAGCTCGGGTGCGAACGTCTTGATAGCGTTCTTGAGCGATGTAGTCAGGATGGGCATACTATCACGCACCCATGTACCGCCAATAAACGAAATACTAAATGGCGGATCAAAGCTTGCGTCCTCGATCATGTCAGCATATCTAGAAATTTTTAGTAACGACATATCGTATTTTGCATTATGAATAAACACCGTCTTTTTTGACTCGATCATGTAGTCAAGTGCCTTTTTCTCGTCCTTAAAACAGGTTTCTGTCACACCGTTACTGAAACA
>JAWAXC010000185.1 GCA_038897115.1 Sulfolobales archaeon
GGCAAAGCCTATAGCGAGGTTTGGGAAATCCAATACACCTATCTCCTCCATTCTCTCAACAACGATGCTCCCCTCTGTCGAGATATAGGCTGCTTCCATACCACTTCTAAGCGATTCCCTAAGTATCTTCAGCACAAGGTTTGTCTTGCCAGAGGCGGGTTCACCATATATTATGAGAGGTTCACCCTCTATAAAGAGATCCTCATCCAGCTGGTAAAAGCCTGTTGTTGGCCTCATAAAGCTCTATATATTATATAGCTATAAACGTTATAGCTATAAAAATACCTAAAGGCCCTAGACTTGGAGAAACATATAGAATATCCATAACTAGCCAAAAACACCCTATGATCTACATATGCGTTGTTTCTACAGCTTAGGCACAGATATTGAAATAAAAAGCTGATCAATACGTGCAAAGATCGTATCTTTTAGCTATACTAGAAGAGCCTATCTCCATATTAAAGCTTATAAACGTCCAATAGATTATCTTCAGTGGAGACCCTGGGCGGCACCCCCGAATGTCGAGGCGCCCACAGGCCCCTTCTCCATCTTTTTCATTTTCAATATCCACTTCGCTGACACCTGCTTTATCAACTCCTATGCCGAAAATATTTGGTGAGCATTCTGAGCTATGATACATCGAGGACAAGGGGATATCTAAAGTCCTTCGGTGTGAGTGTCTCTCTATTTGAGGAGGAGATGTTAAAGCTTATTGAGAGAGCAGGCAATGAGGATCCTAGAAAGGTTTTGGAGGAGGCGGTGAAGCTAACTGAGAATCTTAATAAAAAGGTTTTGGAGATTGTGGAGCACGTGTTGAACATCGAGACAGAGCTTATGAGGAGACTAGTTGAAAAAGCCCTTGCTGGGGGAGGCTCTTCTAAAGGCTGATCTTTATGAGCGATATGGCTAAGATCTTATGCGGATCCGATGATGAGTGTCTTAGAGAGTTGGGGGAGGTGCTCAAGCTATACAGGGATCTCCACGTAGCTGGTGAGGATATAGATGTTAACGTGGATTTCGATCGAAAAACATATCCCCTAATAAAAAGTATAAAAGATCTCAGACCCTTGGCCAGAGGTGTTGTTAATGTTATGAAGAAACTCAATATAGAGATGGATGAGGATAGCGTGCTTAGATATATAGCTGGTGAGGCTGATATCGATGAGAGGGGCTCTATAGCATTATACATATATAGGAGGCTATTCTATAGGGTTGTGAGGAAAAGGCAAGGAGATATAGTATGGAATGGGGATAGATGCCCCATATGCGGCCTTGCACCGATAGCAGGAATAGCTAAAAAGGTCTCCCACGGCATATACGCTAGAACTGTTCTCGAGCTTAGATGCCTCTGCGGCTATTCATGGGACTACGATTTATTTAAATGCCCAGCCTGTGGCAATAGAGATAGAAGTAAATTTGAGGTGCTGATCCTCAATGGAATAAATATCCATAGATGTATGGTATGTGGCCATATAGTGGGGGTGGTCAATGACTCGCCATATGTTGATAGAGAGTTAATACACATTGCAGTCAGCTACATACTTATGAGACAGCTCGAGGTCAGCTCTTCAAAGCTGAAGAGCTGAGCTTATCATTACAGCTAACAGGCTAGATATCCTCGAAATCCTTTAAGAGATCTGGACGATACCAACGATTCCTTTTATTAATAGATACTCAATGACCATCTAAACCTTCAAAGATCTTATGATCTCTCTGGTTCTCATTATCAGTATTCTTGTAAGCTCTCTAGCAGTATCTTCATTTGGTATTTTACTCTTTATCCCCTCAGGATCAGGCCCGTTATATTGGAATTCATGTAGCTGCAAAGCTAGCGCCGTCAGCTCTGCCACGCTGTATATCCTCTCTTCTATTATCGCTGCGACCTCCGCCATTCTGTTTGTTGGCATAACAGCTGCGATCCATTCATACAGAGGGATCGATCGCGAGCCAACTCTTTTAAACCCCCTATACCTGCTCTCGAGAAGCTCTAGGTTTTTCAGGGCTAGATATGATAGTAGTGATTTCCAAGCCTGAAAAGCTTTTCCAGCAGCATTTCTCAAAAGACCATCCTTCAGAAAAACCTCTGCTATATCAAGCTCCTTTAGGGCCTCTTGAAACCGCGACTCCGCTATCTCAACTATATTGAGCCTTTTAATCTCCATCTCGCACGAACTAATATCCTTACCACAGCTTTATTTCTATCTCTAAATATGCTCCGATCCTCCGATCCTTTCTGTCCTAGAAGGGTGTATTAGGTTAAGGGCTTTAGGGTGGTTCTAGCGCTATCTTTAGATCTTCTTCTATGTATCTTCAATAGATCTTAGAAGGGTTACTTCCACCTCGTCCCCCTCATCATATCCCTCTCTATTCTCTGGAACAACTAGTATTCCGTTGCCTCTTACGAGGGTGCTCAGTATTCCACTCCCGGTTAGTGCTAAGGGATCTACGTAGATCTTCCCATCGCTGCCTCTATATACCCTCACCCTCACATAGGATCTTGTGTTAACCGGTGTTGAGATCCTCCTGGTGAGTATACCCCTGATAACTGGTCTCGGCTCCTCCTTACCACCTACCATGTGAAGTAGAACTGGTTTTGCT
>JAWAXC010000186.1 GCA_038897115.1 Sulfolobales archaeon
CCGGCCCAATTGAGAGATAGTGTCACAGGATATATATTTTTCCTAGAGAAGAAGGTGAGAAGCTCACCACCTAGGAAACATCTCATCACTCTACTTTGCTACAAAGAGCTACATCAACAGAAGTGCTCTAGCAGAGAGCCGGAGCAGGATATGGAATTCCAAGATATAACTTCATACCACCCGTAGCAGAGAGCGCGTGGTTGAGCGAAAAAGCTAATGGAACCAATACCATGTATGATCCTAATAAAGCGAACGAAATACTAGACTCGCTAGGGTTTAAGAAGGGTGGTGATGGGATTAGGGTGACTCCTAATGGAACCAGACTCTCCTTCGAGCTTGATGTACCTTCTATAAGCGACTGGCTTACGGCGGCTCAGCTTATTGCATCAGATCTTCAGAAGATAGGTATTGAGGTTAATATAAGACTTGTAGCTCTCTCGACATATGTTGATATAAGAAATAGAGGTGCCTTCACGCTATTCTTCGGATCAAGAATATACAGTCTAATGATAGTTTTCGACCCCGCAGCATACCTATTCTATCCTGTCTTCCACACGAAATCCACAGCACCTATAGGTCAGCCGACGCCTGGGAGTAACTGGGCTAGGGTTTCTGACCCTAATCTAGATAATCTCATAGATCAAGCCATGCAAACAGATGATCCAGTGATCTATAAGAGGGCTATAGATGAGATCCAAGAATATTTGCATGAGACAATGCCTATAATACCTCTCTACAGCATATACGATATCAAAGTCTATAGAGCAGATAGAATAGAAGGAATACAAACAGGACTTCAAACAGTAGACACACTACTATCTATTAGAGTGATATCAGCCGAGACACAGACACCACAAACTACACAGACACAAACAGCTACACAGACAGTGACAGCTACAGAAGTGGCAACCCAGGTTCAGACGCAGATAGTGACTGTTCCTCAGCAGGCTCCTCAGCAGGGCCTTGGAACTGATTTCATAATTCTCATAGTGATAGTAGTGCTCGTTATAGTTCTAGGATTATTAGCGCTCTTGAGGATGAAAAGGTAATGCAGGTATCCGCTAGATATATCGTTAAAAGAGGTTTCAACACGCTTATAGTGATCTTTGCCTCAATGATAATAACCTTTTTAATCCCCAGAATAGCTCCCGGAGATCCTGTGGATCTTCTTCAGCAGACTTATGGTCTTTCAAACGAAGAAGCTGAGGCTATAAGAGAAAGACTAGGGCTTAGAGGAGGTCTTCTGGATCAGTTTATAACCTATTTCACACATCTTCTCAGAGGAGATCTAGGTGTTTCATATTCTTACAATATGAGACCTGTTATAGATGTTATTGGAATGGCTCTTCCATGGAGTCTCTTTCTACTCACATTATCTATATCTATCAGAGTTGTTCTAGGAGTATTATTAGGAATGATCTCAGCAGTTAAGCAGGGCAGCAAGCTAGACACATTTATATCAAGCTTCATGTCTCTGGTTCTCGCAACACCATATTTTCTCATAGCCTTATTCTTCCTCTACATATTCAGTGTCCAGCTCAGGATCTTCCCGTTGTCACATGCTTACAGCTATGAAGCAGCTTTAAAAGGCTTCTCTTTGGATTACATAGGAGATGTAATGTACCATGCAACACTACCCATGATAACTATAGTAGTTAGCGGTCTTCCCAGCACTTACTATGTGATGAAGAACAACATGATACTACTGCTTAGAGAAGATTTCGTATCAGCTCTGAGAGCTATAGGATTAAGAGAGTCGAAAGTTATGAGGGCTGTAGCTAGAAACGCTATACTTCCTGTGGTCACTTCAACAGCCATATCCTTCGGATACATGGTAGTGGGTGCTGTGATAGCTGAGACCATATTCTCATATCCTGGCATGGGCTATGTATTCATAAATGCTATACTTAATAAAGACTACCCTCTCATACAGGGTGTATTCCTACTTCTGGCAATTACTATCTCTCTTGCTAATTTTATCTCAGACATACTCTACGCGATTCTAGATCCAAGAGTTAGACTCGGCTAGATCAGGCGGTTCTGTTGAGGTCAGGAATTGTATCCATCCTCATGAAATCCTGGATCACTGCTAGAGCTTACGTATTCTCAGACCCTAGAGGAGTAGCAGGTGTTACGATACTTGCCTCAATAATAATGCTAATTCCTTTAGCACCTCTTATAGTTAAAAATAATCCGAATGCTATAGTAGCTCAATCCTACGCCCCTCCAAGCCCGGAGCTTCCTATGGGAGCAGATTACTTTGGAAGAGATATATTCTCAAGACTTATCATAGGAACAGGATATACTCTTCTCATCTCGCTCATAGCAGCCTCCCTAATAGTTGGGATAGGACTTTTCATAGGATCTCTGAGTGGCTATCTAGGAGGAGTTGTAGACGAGGTATTCATGAGAATTACAGACATATTCCTACTCATACCAGCATTTTTCATATACCTAATAATATCAGCTTACATACCTCCTAGCAATACCACAGCCGCGATAATCCTAGGAGTCTTCTCATGGCCTACGACAGCGAGAATCATAAGATCACAGGTTATATCTCTCAAAGCATCAGGCTATGTAGAGGCTGCAAGAGCT
>JAWAXC010000187.1 GCA_038897115.1 Sulfolobales archaeon
GGCACTACTTATATTACCACTCTGTAAATCATTCTCAGCTTGAGAAATGTAGTTTTGTACTTGCTGTTGCTGCTGTTGTAAGTAGTTTTGTATGTTAGTTTGTACTTGTTGTGCAGTGTTCGCTAAATTGCTTATATAGTTAGATAGATAAGAAGTAATAAGATTACTGCCTATAGTATTGCTTATATTGTTCAATGTATTAATAGCATTTTGAATTTCTTGTAGATCATTCTGTGTATAACTACTTTTATTAGCTTCTTGTTGTAGTGTACTGGCAACACTACTTAATTGTTGTCTAATGTTATTCAAGATCTGGATTGCTTGTGAAATAGTACTTGCAGCTTGCGTATCACCAATTTGATTTGCAGTTTGCTCAGCACTCTGTAAAGCGGAAATAGCTGCATTTATGTTACCGCTTTGCAGATTGTTTTCGGCTTGAGAAACATAGTTCTGTACTTCTTGCTGTAAGTAATTTTGTATATTAACTTGTACCTGTTGCGCTGTAGTTAATAAGCTACTTATGTAACTAGATAAGTAAGAGGTAATAGAGTTATTGCCTATACTGTTATTTATGCCGTTTAGTGTATTCACAGCATTCTGAATAGCTTGTAAATCGTTTTGTGTGTAGCTACTTTTACTCTGTTCTTGCTGTATTATACTAACGGCATTATTCAACTGTTGTCTGATGTTATTCAAGATCTGGATTGCTTGTGAAATAGTACTTGCATCTTGTGTATCACCAATTTGATTTGCAGTTTGCTCAGCACTCTGTAAAGCGGAAATAGCTGCATTTATGTTACCGCTTTGCAGATTGTTTTCGGCTTGAGAAACATAGTTCTGTACTTGTTCATAGTTCTGTATTTGCTGTGTATTTGGCCCAGAACTGCCTCCCCCACCGCCAGAACTTGAACCACCACTTCCGGAACCACCGCCGCCAGAGCTTGGCGGACTAGAGCTACTGCCGCCGCCTCCTGAACCACCACCATAATTAGGACTAGAACTTCCACCACCAAAACTACTTGATGAGCTATTAGAACTGCTTGATTGATTATTAAGGTAATTTTTTATGTTAGACTCTATTTGGTCCGCTGTATCTATTAAGTTGGCTATATATGGAGCTAAGGCATTAGTGATTGGATTATTGCCTATACTGAGGCCTACATTGTTCAGTATATTAAGAGCATTTTGAATTTCTTGTAGATCATACTGTGTATAGCTACTGTTGTTTTGTTCTTGTTGTATTATACTAACTGCATTACTCAACTGTGATTGAATGTTATTCAAGATCTGGATTGCGTCTGAAACAGTGTTTGCGTCTTGCGTATCACCTATTTGATTTGCAATTTGTTCAGCAGTTTGTAAAGCAGAAAGGGCATCATTTATGTCACCGTTTCGTAGATAGGTCTCAGCCAGAGAGATGTATGCCTGTACTTGTTGTTGCTGCTGATTCTGCTGTAAGTAGTTTTGTATGTTAGACTCTATTTGTTGCGCTGTACTCAATAAATTGTTTATATAGCTAGATAAGTAAGAGGTAATAGGATTACCACTTACACTGCTATTTATACTGTTCAATGTACTAATTGCGTTCTGAATAGCTTGTAAATCGTTTTGTGTGTAGCTACTTTTACTCTGTTCTTGCTGTATTATACTAACGGCATTATTCAACTGTTGTCTAATGTTATTCAAGATCTGGATTGCTTGTGAAATAGTACTTGCATCTTGTGTATCACCAATTTGATTTGCAGTTTGCTCAGCACTCTGTAAAGCGGAAATAGCTGCATTTATGTTACCGCCTTGTAAATCACTCTCAGCCTGAGAAATGTCGTTTTGTATTTGCTGATACTGCTGTAAGTAGTTTTGTATGTTAGACTCTATTTGTTGCGCTGTACTCAATAAATGATTTACATAGTTAGATAAGGGAGTAGTAAATGGATTTTTATGTACACTATTTTTTACATTATTTAATTCATTAATAGCATTTTGAATTGACTGTAGATCATTTTGTGTGTAGCTACCGTTGTTTTGTTCTTGTTGTATTATACTAATGGCGTTATACAGCTGCGGTTTAATGTTGTTTAGTATTTGTATGGCTTGTGAAATAGTTTTCGCGAGTTGTGTATCAACTAAATCACCTAGTTGGTTAGCAATTTGTTCAGCCTTTTGTAAAGCGGAAATTGCTCCATCTATGTTGCCGTTATATAGATCATTTTCTGCCTGATCAAGATATTCTTGTAATTGCTGCTGTTCTTGTTCTTGGTTGTTTTGCCTAGGTATAGCTCCTCTTCCTCTAGTTGGT
Organism: Sulfolobales archaeon; assembly: GCA_038897115.1. Lineage (NCBI taxonomy): Archaea > Thermoproteati > Thermoproteota > Thermoprotei > Sulfolobales > Sulfolobales archaeon. The sequence continues at coordinate 2,297 of JAWAXC010000187.1, forward strand.
TCATTAATGAACAGCATTCCACTCTCCTCTCTCTAAAAATAATAAAACAAAGTTAAAAAGAGTCACTGCGATAGACTTTTCGATAAATTTGCTGAATTCTTACTTGTCAAACATTTTTTGGTAAATCTGGCGAATTGTCATGATAATTCTGTAGAATTGTAGAAAAACTAGTCTTTTTAATCTATGGCGTTTACTTCAGATTATGAGTGAGATATTTCCATCAAATCCGCTACAACGAATCTCATCTAATTTCATAACAATCTTGCATAGTTTACCGCCTACATATCAGGCTGAGACAA
>JAWAXC010000188.1 GCA_038897115.1 Sulfolobales archaeon
CCCACTCCACGGATCCTTATATGTTGGGAACTTCTCCAGAACCTCGGTCATCTCATTACCCCTCTCGCCACATCCTATGTATATCACAACTCTTGCATCGCTCCACATAGCCAGCGAGTGAAGAGTCACAGTGTTATGGAGTATAGCTGGTACTTCGCCTCCTACGAAGTTATGGGTTCCAGGTACTGTGATGTCGTATACGTTGAAGTCCCCCTCGATGACCTCTACGCTTTCCACTTCATCGAAAGCCACGTACTTTAATGCCTTAGCTATGGAGCTTAGCATGCTATCTTCAGTTAGCTGTGCTAGTAGCATTAGTTTTGCCGCGCCTATTCTCTCGCCTAGTATAGTGTAGTTCTTTATGTTAATCCCCGCTTGCTCCAGGATTCTTCTTGAGACCGCAAGTATAGCTCTTGATATTACCTGTGGCTCTATCCTCACAGCATCCCTAGCCTTCCTACCCTGCCTCTTACTTGATATATACGATACTATCCTGAGGATCTTACTTAAATTCATGATCCACTCAGCTGATATCGCTTCTAGGAACTTCTCTATCTCATCTCTACTCGTTATTATAATCCTATAGTAGACTCTGTCAGCTATCCTCTTCTCTCTTATAGTATATAGTATGCCTAGTCTAGCTAGTAAGTAAGCCAGGCCTACTGCTACCCACTTAGATGCCGTTGTTATCTCGACCTCGTTCTTCGCAAAGCTACCGTCTCCTAAGTAGTAGCCTCTTAGGAAGGCTTTCACCACGTTTATAGGGGATCTTAGTATTAAGTGTGGGACTATCGCCTCCCGGGACTTTCTCCTAGAGGGTACTCCCAATGCTCTAAGTATCCTAGCTACTAGCTTAGAGTTCACTATGACACCTTTGACCGTTCTAAACGATTCATCCCTAGCCACAACTCCAAAGACCCTGTATACTAGCTCCTTGAATCTAGCTCTCAGCTCCTCCGAGTTACTGAAGAACCTTACGGTCTTGTCAGTCACCATACCATCAGATATTACTAGTCCTAGCAACTCCGCTAGATCCTCGTCTAGACGCTCGGGTACCCTTACTGAGATCGTACTCCTAGGCAGCCCGAGAACCCTTGGTTTCAGCGGTTCTACTCCTAGCAACTCACATACTTTCCTAACGAGACCTAACCTAGGCCTAGTCTTACCCTTAACTATCTGTCTTAGGATCTTCTCATTAATGCCTAATGTTTCAGACGCTCTCTTGTAGCCACCAAGTCTATACACTAATACCTTGATGAGCTCCTGTACCCGTTTCAGATCCTCATCGTTTCTCACCGTTGCATCTTCCAATCCTAGCTCGTAGGGATCAAGGAGTTGTGGCTTACCATTAACTGGGAGGTACCTGGGTATGACTAGCTGGTCTCCCCTCCTTAGCTCAGCTGCAGGGGTCTCAACTATATATCCCTCCTCGCTTAGCTTAAGGAGCCTATGGGGTGGTGTGACCTCTATAACCCTACCAGATCTAGTTCTAATCCTGACCATATACCTGGATTTGCCTCTGTAGATGTAGCTTATAGGAGCTTCCCTGAGTCTTATGCCATCGAACGTCAATATCCTGAGACCCAGGCTTGAGATGTCTATTAACTCTTCCTCCCCGCTACTCTCGACTATAACACCCTTGCCTCTCACTCTTTCGTATAGCTCCTTGATTGGAACAAGCTCGCCTGACGCTAGTAGTATTGGCGTATTAGGTGGAACGCACTTCCCTGTTCCAAAGCCCCCTGGTATAGCTCCTGTACCGCCCTTAGCCATTGGGAATAGCGTATCTATGATCCTCATGCCTGTGAGCATTGGGAGCTCCGGCTCTAGCTTCTCCTTGAAAGGCCTTGGCCTCCTCGCAGGCCATCTCTGGAGCATTTTAACAGCCCTTTTCTCACCGTTGTCCTCTACATATGCCACATGATCTTCTACTGTGTACTCGCCCTCAGGAGCTATCTCTACGATCCTCCCCCTTATATCATGTGGGATCATTATAGCGTGTTTTATAAGGGGTGTTTCCTCAACATATCCAATCACATCCCCTGGCTCGACCTTATCACCTGGCTTTAGATCTTTTGCTGGTGTGAATAGATATTTCCTATCTCTAGGAACAGCCTCTAGCTTAATACCTCTTGTCACGAAAATACTTTTAGTAATATCAGCTATTCTCTTGAGAGGCCTCTGTATACCATCGAAGATCTGCCCTATAAGGCCTGGGCCAAGCTCAACGGATAGAGGAGATCCTGTGCCATATACCGGCTCTCCTGGTTTTAAACCTGATGTTGATTCATAGACCTGTATATATGATCTATCTCCATCTATCCTTACAATCTCGCCAATAAGCCTCTGCTCCCCAACCTCTGCAACCTCATACATCTGGGGTCTTGGGATGCCTTCGGCAACTACTAAGCTCCCGCTGATCCTTATGATCCTTCCTCTCCTCTCCTCCATAGGCTCACCCAAACAATATTCTCGATATCCTAACTTTAAGCTCGTATAAGCTTGTCTCTATCACATGGTCAAGTGTGTAGTTATATCTAATTGA